>JBGSSR010000257.1:0-8303 GCA_041736905.1 Sphingomonadaceae bacterium
AAACGGACCTTGCCGCAGCGGAGGCTGCAATTGACGCGCGGTTGGTGCGCGAAGGGCGTGGGTCGGCGGTGATGAGCGCGCAGCTCACGGCGCTTTATCAAGCAATGCAGGGATCGCCACAAGTGTCCATGCGGCAAATGCGCTATACGGCCGATGGCACCTTACTCGCGACAATGGCCGCGCCGACGAGCGAGGCGGCAAATGCTGTCCTGCTCCATTTGCAAAACAACGGCTTTAAAGTCACCGCCACCGCGCGAACAGATGACACCGGCGCGCAAGTCGTTGACCTGACGATACGGGGGTATTGAGCGATGCAGACACTGCGCGAATATGTGGCCAACCTGTCCAAACGTGAACAGATTTTGGTGGGCATCATGCTCGGCCTATTGTTGGTCGTTGTGGGCTTTTATGGCATCACACGGCCTTTGGTGGGCGCGATAGCGACCATGAAGCAGGAACAAGCCGACGCCGTGCTGCGCGAAGGGCGGATCATGGCAAAGATTGACCATCTCGCCGGCCAGCGCACGCAATTGGCGAAACGTACGACTGTGGACGGGCCGTTGGACCTGTTCGTGCGGAGTAGCTTAAGCGAGCTTGGCCTCTCCCCCACTGAAGTCACAGCGATGGGCGGCGCGCGCATCACGCTTACCATCACGCCGGTTGCCGCACCGACTTTATTCGGATGGATCATGGCGATGGAGGCGCGCGGATTGGTCGTGTCCGATATGGATTTGAAGCCGGCTGAGGGCAGCACGCTGTCCGCGCGCCTGACGCTTGACCGGCCATAAGGAGGCGCAAATGGCGACAGCGAAACCAAATTTCCGCGCGCGATGGGTGCTTATCATCCTTGTGCTCATCTTGCTAATTGGAATTATCACCTTCCCTATGCGATTGGCGGTGGCATGGGCCGGACTTGATAAAGGGCCGCTCACCATGCGCGGCGCATCGGGCAGAATTTGGAACGGCACGCTCTATTCCGCCGCGATTGGCCCCGTGCAATTGGGGGATGTGGCGGCGGCCCTAAAACCGGGAGCTTTGCTTGCTGGACAGGCAAAGCTGGCGCTGACCTTTCCGGGTGGCACTGGGCAAAGCGCGAAGGGCAGCGCGGTGCTCATTCGCTCAGGCGACAGTTTCGGGATCGAAGGAATGACAGGGCAAGTGCCGTTGGGCCAATGGCTTGCCCCCCTGCCCGCGCCGGTGGCCGACTTCGAAGATTTCAGCGTGCGTTTTGCTAAGGGCCAATGTGCGCAGGCAACGGGATTGGTGAAATTGCAAATGCCGGCATTGCTGCCCGGATTAAACCTATCCAATGGCCTAGCCGCTGCGCCGCGATGCAGCGGGGAACGGGTGTTGTTGCCGTTCAAAGGGCAATCGGGAATGGAGCAAGTGAACCTCTACGTCGCCGCCGATGGTGCCTATCGTGCGACTTTACGACTGGAAGGCCTGCCCGATATCGCCGCGCCAGTGTTGCAATCGCGTGGTTTTGAACAGGACGGCGCAGCGTGGGAATTGGCCGTCGAGGGGCGCTTTTGATCGCTGCCCTTTCCGCGCTAACGCCCGCCGCAACCGCACTCTTGCTTGCTCTGCTGGGGGCAATTATCGGCAGCTATATGGCCACCATTGCGCTGCGCTGGCCCGCTGGTCGGAGCGCTTCGGTGGGGCAAAGCGCATGCGATGGATGTGGCTTGACCCTGCGCTGGTTTGAGCTCATCCCCATCCTATCGTATGTCGCTGCACGCGGGTATTGCCGCCGGTGCGGGGCAAAAATTGCATCGCTTCACTTAAGAATAGAATTATGCGCGGCGGCGCTTGGGCTAGTGTCAGCGTCTCTGTATATAGAACCGATATCGGCATTGATAAGCGCAGTTTTGTTTTGGCAACTCCTGCTGCTGGCGGTGCTCGATTGGCGGCATTTGTGGTTGCCGGATCGGTTGACAATTGCCCTAGCAGCCAGCGGCCTTGCCTTGGGCGGGTGGGTTAGTGACCTGCCCCTGACGATACGCGCCGCCGCAATGGTGGGCGGGTTTTTGACGATGGAACTCATCCGGCGCGGATTTTTGGCCCTTCGCGGGAAAGAGGGAATGGGCGCTGGCGATCCCAAGATGTTCGGCGCGATTGCCGCATGGACGGGACCGTTTGCTTTGCCCTTCATCCTAATGCTCGCCGCAGTGGTGGGCTTAGCGGCGGCATTGTTGGCTCTTGCGCGTCGCAAGCAAGTTGATGCCTTTCCCTTTGGAACCTATCTGGCGTTGGCGACGCTGCTAGTCCTCACTGCCATGCGTTTGGTTTAGAGGCCGCTGACAGGAAAGCCATGGGCGGCACAGAATGGTAAGGACTTTTAACCCCATCTAACAAAGTGAGCGCCGTCAACTCGACCGATTTGAATATAGGCGTAGAACGATTTCCAATACTCGAACTATGCCGTGCGCTTCAAAAATCCCGATGGAAACTCACCAAGTCGGCGTCGGGGTCGCCTGCGCCGCAAATCAACCCGCGCAGCATTTGCCCCGCCATCATTGAAAAGGTGATTCCGTTGCCGCCATAGCCCATCGCGGCATAGCAATTGGGCATGCGGGGAATGCGGCCCACCGTCGGCGTGCCTGTTTTGCTATCACCAAAGCTGCCCGCCCATGCGAACGCCGGAGTGGGATCAATCATCGGCAGCAACGCGCCCAATTTGCGGGTCAGCACCGCCGTCTTGTCGGCAATTTTCGCGTCCCGTTCGACAGCGTCGGAAATTTCCTCATCCTCCCCGCCGCAAATGACCTCACCCGCGCCAGTGGTGCGAATGTAGAGATAGGGGTCGGATGCCTCCCAAATGATCGCCTCTGTCGGCCATAACTTGCGTTGCGGACGTGTGGCAATGGACCAGCTGGAGATGATTGTGTTGCCCATGCGGGGCACGCCCTTGGGCATTTCATAGCCGGTGGCAAAAACCAAATGGTCGCATGTGATGCTGGGGCCATCCTTGGTCGCGGCGGTTACGCCACTTTCGCTGGCATCAATGTCGGTCACCTCCACCGGCGCGAATAGCTTTGCCCCGCGTGCGATGGCGGCGTTCAAAAATCCAGTGGCAAGGCGGCGTGGGTCGGCGCTGTAATTGCCATAGCCCGCAATGGCATGGCGGCCAGATATGCCAAAGCGTTCCTTGACCTCGGCAGGTTTCAGCAATTCCACCTCAAACCCCGCGCGCACCCGCGCCTCATATTCCTGCCGCAAGCCGTCTGCGTCAAGTACGTTGCCGTCGAGATACAGCGACCCGCGCGTTGCCTGATCTGCCTTAATCCCTAACCGCTCGCTGCGTTCGCGCAGGGCATCGACGGCCAGTTTTGAGCGACGCCACAACCGTTCTGCTTTGTCGCGCCCGATCCGCTCGGCCAGCTGGAACAGGGGCATGTCAATTTCATATTGCAGCATAGCAGTGGAGGCGGGTGTTGAGCCAATGACCGGCCCGCGACGGTCAACGATGGCGACTTTGTAACCCGCATCGCAGAGCGATTCGGCAATAATCGCGCCTGAAATCCCCGCACCGATAACCAAAATATCGCATTTATGCGCACGGATCAGGCTATGGCTTTCCAACGGTTGCCGCCGTTTGCTCAGCCACAAAGTCTTACCCGTGCGCAGGTCACGCTGATGCGTTAGCGCCATGATGCCCCCTCCCCCGTTTAAGGCAAACCGCGCACTTTGGGTTCGCGATCCCAATGAAGGGCGGCCCCGAGCGTCAAAGTGTCCTTATGCCAACCATCATGGCCGATAAGCTGCTGTGTTTCGCCGCCATTGCCGGTGGTTTTGGCAACGCTCGCGCTCCCCTTCCCCGGCTGATGGTCGTGCAAGGCATTGTCCATGGCGAGGCTTTGGTCGGACATGCGATATTCTCCAGAATACAATGATATTGCCTAGTCAACGCCGCGTGTGCTCTCGAGTTCCGTATCTAGATTCGATAAGCAAGATGCCGCAATCAATTTTCAAAAGGGAGATTAAGCGCCGTCACGGCCGTTTATGATGCGGACACTGTCCCGTTTAATTGGAACAAATAGTGGCAAGGTAAACCGAAATTCGGTCCTCCCCGGCTGTGAATGTTCCAGCCAGATGTCGCCGCCCTGCGCCTCGATAATGGTGCGGCTGATGGATAGGCCGATGCCCATTCCGGCCGACTTTGCCGTCATAACGTTAGAAAACAATTTGTCGCGAATCTGGTCCGATATGCCGCACCCATTATCCTGAACGCTGATTTCAGCGAAGGATTCCTTTTTACGGGCGCGAACGACCACTTCAGGTTGATCGTGATTTGCCAACGCCTCAATCGCGTTTCTGACGAGATTAATGACCACTTGTTGCACCTGAATGGGATCAATCCAGGCCATCAAATTTGGCGGATTAACAATGGTTTGGAAACGGATACCATTGGATGGCTCAACCCCGCGGGCAATCGTGCAAGCGTCCTCCAAAATCTGACCCAGATGGGTTTCACATCCATTTGTGCCACCCCTCGCCACCAATTCGCGCAGGCGGCGAATGATCTCGCCAGCGCGCAACGTATTCTCCTCTGCGGCTTGCAACGCGTCCTGCATGGCCGATTGATCCTCAACCATTGATGAAATCGATAATCGCCGGCTGGCCCGAATGTAGTTGGCGGCGGCGGTCAACGGTTGATTGAGTTCATGGGCAATCATCGAGCCCATCGTCCCCATGGCATTGAGCCGACACACCAACGCCAGTTGATTTTCTGTCTTGCGCAAAGATTCGCGGACTAAACGCAGTTCAGTCACATCGATCATCGCACCGATCACACGATACGCCTCACCGAATTCGTCCGACATGATGAAACCGCGTGAATAGATATAGGCAAAATCACCATCGCCTTTGCAAAAGCGATATTCTACCGCAAAGTATCGTTTACCGCTTTTGATGGCTTCGCTGACAAGGTCCAATGTGTTGGCACGGTCATCAGGATGGACATGTCCTTCCCACCAGGCAAAGGTTTAATTTGACGCGCAATCTTCATGGCCAAATTTGGCCATTTTCGCGCTAAAATTGACAACATCAGTTTTTAAGTCCCAATCCCAAATCGTATCCTCAGTCGCTAAAGCGATTAGAAACGACCGGCGCTCTGCGGTTTCCAGATCAGTCGGCATGATACGGCCGCCCGTCTCCGAATAAAATTTGTCTATTCATAGGTATCGTCGTCCAATGCCTTGATATCCACCATGTCCAAGCCAGCATCTCTGGCTAAATGCAAAACTTCGGTGATGCTTTTGACTTTTAGTTTACCCAACGCATTGGCGCGATGCATTTCCACCGTTCGGACGCTGAGTGATAAGTGATGGGCCGCAATTTTATTCGGAAACCCCTGCCCCAATACGCGAAGCACCTCCATCTCCCGCGGGCTAAGTCGGGCGAATAGGCCGCGCGCCGCGTCGTGTTGGGCCTGCGCGGCCTTAATGGCATCCAACCGCCCAAAGGCAATATGCAGGCAATCGTTTATGGCATCAAATGCGAATGGCTTTTCCAAAAACTCAATCGCGCCTAGCTTAATGGCACGCACGGCGGTTTCGATGGCACCATGCGCGGTAATAATGATTATGGGCCAAGCGATGCCGCGATCGCGCAAAATCTCCATCAATTGAATGCCATCAATATCACGCATCCGGATGTCCAGCAGGATCGGCGCGGGGGCCAAGCTATCCAAGCTTTCAAGGAAATCAGACGCGCTACCAAAGGGCCAGCTAACGATGCCAGCGGTCGACAAAAGGCAATGTATAGATCTCCGGACCTCTCGGTCATCATCGATAATATAGACTTGATGGCGGGTATCAGAAACGCCGCTATCCTCGCCGAAAATAGGCGTAGTGCCCGAAAGGGCCAAACTTGACATACCAATATCCAACCAAAAAACGCAGGTGTACGAACCACAACATGTGGCCATTCACATTAGAAGTTTTGTAACATAATGTAAACGGCTGGCCGTCGAGAGTTTGTCCAGCGCTTTCAAACGTTAACACTAAGTTACCTAAAAGCCCGCAGTTTTGCGATATCGCGTTTTGATTGGCGATGGGTGTAATCGACCATCCCGGCACTGTGCCGATATCGGGTCAAAAACTATGATTATGCCATGCGAATACGTTGCACCTAGCGTATCACCCCTGCCGAGGCATTGGTGAGATGCAGCGACCTAGCTTTAGGCGTCGCCAAGGATAAGCGCGGCAGTGCGGTCACATTCCATCCTGATATGGAAACCGATTTTGAGCGCGAGATGACGATGACGTCGCTGGCCCGCGAAGCTCCATGGCAACGCGCCACAATTTCTAACGGGAACGGCATTTGGAACAACTTCTATACATTAGTGAAAGTCGCCTGGATGCAGCGACGACGGAAGCCAACGTTCGCAACGTTGTGGCGTGGTCAGAAACCCACAATCCGCCACTCCGATTATCCGGCGCGCTCTTGTTCACAGGGCGTTACTTTGTCCAAATCTTGGAGGGGCCAACGCAGCCTTTGGACAATTTGATGGCGGCGATCGGCAAAGATACACGGCATGATAATGTCGTCATCAAAAGCAGAACGTCGATAACGATGCGCAGCTTTCCGGATTGGGCCTTGGCATATCACGGGCCATCCCAATTCGTGGCGCGCTACGTTATGAATTTACAGCAAGCCCAAACACCATCCGAACTACGGCGGGCCAGCAGTCAATTCGTCGATTTGGCGCAGCAATTTACATCAGCGTCGGCGCTGTAACGATCAACACCCTCCGTCATTTTTGGTCGGACTGGCGCCGCAATTGCGAGCGTGCTTTCACAGCATAAATTAAGAATTTGCGCCGCCATAAATGGTGCAGCCGTTGGCCCTGATTTTGCTCAATTTTTTATCCGAATACCGTAATTTCACGGTGCTGTTCAACGGCTTAAGCTTAACAACTTTGGCCTTATCTGGAGTTCTCGGCGGTCTGGTCCCTGCCGACTGGCGGCGGGTCCCAAATACCCGCCGCCACCTTATTTCGGGGTGGAGGAATTGGGCGTTATGGATTTCGGATTTTCAAGTAACGAACAAGCGGTATCACATGCGGCTGACCTCGCCGATTTCGCATCGCGGCGTCGGGAGGTTCGGCAGCGCGTCTTGCTTAGTGCGCGACTTCATCCGGTTGAACGGCAAAGCCCTATGGTCGTCACCAATCTATCGCGACACGGATTGCGCGCAACTGCCGATATTGAGGTTGTATCGGGGCAAAGGCTCTTTGTTACCCTTGATGATTTGACTCATTGCCTCGGTACCGTCCGTTGGACTCAAAATAAGCGCTTTGGTTTGCAGTTTGATAAGCCCTTGGACATCCTTCCCCCAGCGTCAGAAGCGGATGAGGGCACGATGCCAGCGCATTTGCCGCGGGTTCCTCGCATTACTATGCACTGGAACGGTACACTTGCCTTTTGCCAGCCGACGCATGAGGCAAAAATCCGTGATGTGTCCAAATCGGGCATGATGGTTGAAACCGTAGAGCCGCTATTGCCGGATCAAAATCTGTTGGTGCAAATGAGCAACGGCACGATTGTCGCGGCCAGTGTCCGATGGACCGAGGGGGAACACGCCGGGATTCAGCTATCCTGCCCTGTATCGCTTCTCCAGTTTTCGCACGGTAGCTTGTAAAAGGAAGCCGGCGTGGCGAGATGACAATTTTGGTATCACAATTTCAATATACTCGGGCGCCATCGCTTTTCGGCAGCCTTCTAATGAAAATCTCGCGATTTCGGGATGACGCGGACGTTGCGTGGGTGGCCGCGGACTTGTGCTGGTTGTGGCCCATTGTTGCTTAATTGAGCCTTGGGCCGGTTCACAGTATCGGCGGGCGAGAGCGGCAGATTGGGCGTATCCGTCTCACTCAATAGGCCCAGCAAATCGGTGCGGTCTGTGACGGTTTTCGCCATCAAATGCACCACACCCTCATCGCTGCGTTGAATTTCACCCTCAATATGCATCAACCGCGACGCCATCACCGCGCGCCGTTGCCGCTCCATATCCCGCGTCCAAAGCAGCGCGTTGACAACGCCGGTTTCATCCTCAATCGTGATGAACACCGCGTTCCCCTTCCCCGGTCGTTGCCGGATGAGGACGACGCCCGCGACCGAAACCCGCCGCCCATCGGGCGCGGCATTGGCATCGGCGCACGACAGCACGCCTTCGCGCGTCAGATAGGGGCGGATGAATTGCATCGGATGGGCCTTCAGCGATAATCGCGTGGTCTGATAATCGGCCACCACCTCCTCCGACAAGGGCATTGCGGGCAGGTCCGCATCGGGTTCGGCGGC
>JBGSSR010000264.1:0-11421 GCA_041736905.1 Sphingomonadaceae bacterium
GCCGCCGCCGCCGCTCCAGCCACCGCCGCCAAAGCCACCGAAGCCGCCGCCACTGGACCCACCACCGCCGGAGCCCCCGCCCCACACGATAATCGGGCTGCCCCAGCCTCCGCCCCAATCATCATCGTCGTCGTCATCATCCCAAGGTTTCTTGCGTTTCGATTTATGCTTCCGCCCCGCCCGCGCGAACGAACGGATCAGCGGCAGGATGAAGAAAAAGAATATGATGAGCCAGAATATGACCGTGCCCATGTCGATGCCGCTGCTCTCCTCGGCATCGCGCGCGGCCTGTTCCTTGGCCAACGCCGCCAATTCCTCGGGCGAGAGTTGCATTTGGGTGATGAGTTGGTCGGTCGCCTTGTCGATACCGCCGAAGAAGTCGCCATTGCGAAAGGCGGGGCGCAATGTGTCGCGCACAACGCGCCCCGAAAACGCGTCGGTAACGTAAACCTCCGTCCCGCGTCCGGTGGCGATCCACATTTTCTTGTCATTGGGCGCAATGAGGAGCAGCAGGCCATCGTCGCGCGCCTTGTCACCCAGGGCCCAATGCTCGCCCAGACGAAAGGCATAATCGGAGACTTCATACCCATCCAGGCTGCTCACCGTCGCAATGGTCATCTGCCGCTGCGTCTTGGCTTTCAGCCCGCGGATTTTGCCGTCCAGCACCGCCTCTTGCTCCGGCGTCAATATATCCGCCTGATCGACCACCGGGCCGGTGAGTTTGGGGAAATCCTGCGCATATGCAGGAATAGCCAGCATTACCATGGCCAACAATGCGAGCAGGAGAGCCGCCAAGCGCCCCCGCTGCACAAGGGTGAGAGGTTGGGCCATAATGCCCATCATCCTCGCTTAATTATCGAACTTAACGGTGGGCGCTTTTTCAGCACCAGCCGCCGCTTTGAACGGCGTCATTGGTTTTGCACCATGGATGATTTTTGCACCAATCGCATCGGGGAAGGTGCGGATGGTGGTGTTATAATCCTGCACAGCCTCATTATACAGGCCACGTTCGCGATTGATGCGGTTCTCGGAACCTTCTAATTGCGTCATCAGGTCGGCCATTAGTGCGTTGGATTGCAATTGCGGATACGCCTCCTGCAGCTGCCGGAAATTGCCAAGGGCCACGGACACCCCATTTTGCGCCTCTTGATAAGCGGCAACCTTTGCAGGATCGGTCAAATCATCGGCGGAGAGCGTCACCGAATTGGCCTTTGCCCGTGCCTCGGTCACGCCGACGAGCACATCCTTTTCTTGTTTCATGAATGCACCAGCGGTTTCGACCAGCGCGGGAATCAAATCCGCGCGCCGTTGATACGCCGCCTCAACATTGGCCCAAGCCGCCTTCGCCGCTTCTTCCTTGGTGGGCACGCTGTTGATGCCGCAACCCGAAAGCGTGATAACAATCGCCGGAACCGCCAGCAAATGACCGATATGTTTAGCCATGAAATCCATCCTCCAAAGCGCCCAAGGCGGGCCTATATGTGAAGAGATAGGATAGTCGTTGCCCATGCGCAACATCGCACTCGACAAACACGACAATTTGCGTCAAAGATAATGGCATTATTTTTAACTACTGGGGGTACTATGATACAGGAATTTAAGGATTTTATCGCGCGCGGCAATGTTTTGGACTTGGCCGTCGGCGTCATCATTGGTGGCGCGTTTGCCACCATCACCAAAAGCCTGACCGAGGACATTATCATGCCGGTGGTCGGCGCGATTTTTGGTGGCGTCGATTTTGCCAACAAGTTTATCTTGCTGGGCGCGGTGCCCGCCGGGATTGACCCAAGCGATTACGCCAAATTGAAGGAGGCCGGCGTTGCGATGTTGGGCTATGGCGCGTTTATCACCGCCATCATCAACTTCCTGATTTTGGCGTTCGCCGTGTTCCTGATCATCCGTCAGGTCAGCAAGGTTATCAAACCTGCCGAGGCCCCCGCTGGCCCGACCGAGGCCGAATTGCTGACAGAAATTCTCGACGAAATGCGCAAAAAGGGCTAACGGCCCTCTGTAATTTGCGTCATCGGGGCGGGGGTAGTCATTATCCCCGCCCTTTTTTGCGCCAAAAATTGTCGCCCCGTTTCCTTGTCATTCATACAAACATCGCTATATCCGTCCTGTCCTCTTCGGGGGACTATGATGATAAACTGTGCCGAGTAATAGACACAGCGGACCCGGGGGCGGTACCCGGCGGCTCCACCAAACCACACGTTTCGGCGCTGGGCTTGATGGGGCCGAACTAGGATCGACGTGTGTTCAAAAGCGGTGTTTTCATTCGGGCTGAGTAACCCGTCAAAGGCTTAAAACTCATAAGTGCCAACGATAACGAAGCACTTGCTCTTGCTGCGTAATTTCGGCCCTCACGGGCTAGAATTATAAGGTAAGAACGCGGCCGAACCGGCCGGGCAACAGGAAGGTTACAGCGGTTTGGGGTGCACCGGGCAACAGAAGCACCCTACTTAATCCCTTATTTTCGTCATGCTGAACTTGTTTCAGCATCCAACCGTCGGTTTACCCAGCCGGCGAATGGGCATGGGCGACAGATGGACCCTGAAACGAGTTCAGGGTGACGACCTTCGTTGCAGGACGGCGAATAAAAACCTCAATCAAACACGATGACCGACCGCGCGACTTTCCCGGTCTTCATCTCGGCAAATGCGTCGTTGACCTGCTCTAATGGCAGGCGGCGCGAAATCATCGCGTCCAGATCCAATTTGCCCGCCATATAGGCATCGACAATGCGCGGCATATCGACGGGGAAGCGGTTGCTGCCCATCATTGACCCTTGAATCTTGCGCTCCTCAAGGAACGCCGCGCCGGGGAGCGTGACCATCTGACCCTGCGGAATCATGCCGATGACGGTGGCCAGGCCGCCGCGCCGGATCATCATAAACGCCTGCGCCGCCGTCGCCGCCAATCCGATGCACTCAAACGCATGATGCACCCCGCCCTTGGTCAGTTCCACCACCGCCGCAACTGTGTCGTCACTCGCCAGCACGAAGTCGGTTGCGCCGAATTGGCGGGCCAGCGCCTCTTTGCTCGGCTCACGATCAATGGCGATAATCCGCCCTGCCCCTGCCAATGCCGCCGAAGCAATCGTCGATAGGCCAATGCCGCCGACGCCAATTACCGCGACGCTCTCGCCCGGACGGACGGCGGCGCTATGCACAACCGCGCCATAGCCGGTCATCACCGCACATCCGATCAGCGCGGCACGGTCTAGTGGCATGTCTTTGCGCACCGCGACGCACGCATTTTCGTGGATCAGCATTTGTTCGGCAAAGCTGCTCATGTTCAGGAACTGCACCGTCGGCGCGCCGTCCAACGTCAACCTCGCCTCCTCGCCCTTCCCGCGTTTGGTTTCGGGCGAAGCGCACAGGCTTAAATGCCCCGTCACGCATTGGTCGCAATGGCCGCAGAAGGCGGACAGGCAGGTGATGACATGGTCGCCGACCTTAACGGAGCGCACTTCGGAGCCGACCGCCTCCACCACGCCCGCGCTTTCGTGGCCCAAAACGGCGGGCAAGGGGTATTGATAATGCCCCTCCATAAAGTGCAAATCGGAATGGCACACACCGGCGGCGGCGGTGCGGATCAGCACCTCACGCGGACCGGGCTTGGCGATGGTGACGTCGCAGATTTCCAATGGTTGCCCCACGGCCCGTAACACTGCTGCTTTCATCACTCAAACTCCCACGAAGATACAAATTGTATTTGGCATAGCGATACCGCATTTTCGGTCAAGGGGTGGAGCAGCGTTTTTGGGTTAGGTTGTCGCATAAATCGACCATACCGCATTTTCTAAAGCACCCTTCCCCCTTGCCATTGCGGGTCCATAGTGGCAATAATCGCGCCAATACCAACGCCTTGCATGGGAGGATGCCGCATGGCCGCTACGGAAAGCGATACAGCCGCCGATTCGGCGACCCCTTCGGATATCCTAGCCGCGCGCGTGGGGCGGGAATTTGTGTCCGATTGGCTGACCGTGGATCAGGAAATGATCAACGCCTTCGCCGATGCGACAGGCGACCATCAGTTTATCCATATTGACCCCGTCCGCGCTGCTGAGACCCCCTTTGGCGGAACAATTGCGCATGGGTTTTTGCTCATTTCGCTGCTTCCCCGCTTGTTCGATAGCATGGAGGGCCTCGCCGTTCCGGGGCAGGTGATGGGCGTCAATTACGGGTGCGACAAGCTGCGTTTCACCAACCCCGTCCGCTCGGGTAGCCGCGTGCGCCTCCGCATGGCCACCCGCACGGTGGAGGAAAAACGCGCCGGACAATTTCAAATTCTCAATGACATCACGATGGAGATCGACGGCCAAGACCGCCCCGCCCTCGTCGCCGAATGGATTAGCCAAGCTTTCTTTTAATACACAATAAAGGACCAATATCATGCGTGACGCCGTAATCGTTTCCACCGCCCGCACCCCCTTGACCAAGGCCATGCGCGGCGCGTTTAACAACACTCATACCGCGACCCTTGGCGCGTTTTCGGTCAAGGCCGCAGTTGAGCGTGCCGGATTGGAAGGCGGCGAAGTGGACGATGTCCTTATCGGCGCGGCGGTGCAGCAAGGGGCGCAGGCGCCCAACTTCGCCCGTCTCATCGCCTTGCGCGCGGGCCTGCCCGTGACTGTCCCCGCCATGAGCATTGATCGTCAATGCGCATCCGGCCTGATGACCATCGCCACCGCGGCCAAGCAAATCATCGTTGATAATATGGACATTTGTGTCGCAGGCGGCGCGGAGAGCGTCTCGAAATTGCAGGGCCCAGGCAGCAAAATGTGGGTCGAACCCGACATGGAATTGCTGAAAATGCACAAGGACACCTATATGCCGATGCTGGGCACGGCGGAGGTTGTCGCAAAACGCTATGGCATTTCTCGTGAGGCGCAGGACGAATATTCGCTGCAATCGCAACAACGCACTGCGGCGGCCCAAGCGGCGGGCAAGTTTGACGATGAGATCATCGCCTGCGACGCAACGATGGCGGTGATGGATAAGGAAACGAAGGAAATTTCCTTCCATGATGTCACCGCAACCAAGGACGATTGTAACCGTCCCGACACCACTTTGGAGGGCCTCGCCAGCCTGAAACCCGTGATGGGCGAAGGCGGCAGCATCACGGCGGGCAACGCTTCGCAACTCTCCGATGGTTCGTCGGCGGCGGTGCTAATGGAAGCCAAAGTCGCGGAAAAGCGCGGCCTGACGCCATTGGGCCGCTACGTCGGTATGGCGGTTGCAGGGACGGAACCAGACGAAATGGGCATTGGCCCTGTATTCGCCATCCCCAAATTGCTCGAACGCTTCAACCTGAAAATGGACGACATCGGCCTGTGGGAACTCAACGAAGCGTTCGCCGTGCAAGTGCTCTATTGCCGCGATACATTGGGCATTCCAAATGAGTTGCTCAACGTCAACGGCGGTTCTATCTCTATAGGCCATCCCTTTGGCATGACGGGTGCGCGCTGCACCGGCCATGCTCTCATCGAGGGCAAGCGTCGCGGCGCGAAATATGTCGTCGTCACGATGTGCATCGGCGGCGGACAGGGTGCGGCGGGCTTGTTCGAAGTTCTATAGGAAACCTGCATGGCGCTCGCCGGACTAAAGGCAAAATCGCAAGGGCTGGTCCGCATGAAGCTGTGGCGGATTTTGCTTTTCGAATTTGTCGTGGTTCTGGCGGGCGTGCTGGCCGCGCAATTCCTGGCCAATTGGTATCAGGAACGCAAAGACCGTGAACGCGCCGCCGAGGTGCGCAAGCAATTGGTCGAATCCATGCACGACGCGCGTGAGGTCGGCGAAATGCGGGCATTGATGGCGGTGTGCTTAAGAGATCGCCTCATCGATGTGCGCTATTTTGGGGAGAAAGACGCGCCCGCAAACCACCCCGTCACCTTTCAGCCACTGCCGACCATTGGCTTAGGTTCCATCGGATTGGACGCCGAATCGCGGCAGATAATCCGCAAATATTACGGCATCGGTGATTTGATGGGGCTTCAACAAATCGAAACCGCCACCATCCGCGCCAATGCCCTGATATTGGCGGAAGATGAGGCGTGGACGACTCTGACCTTGCTAGCCAAGAAAAAGGACAATCCGAAATACGAGGTTCCTGTGGAGGCGCGCATTGCATTGGCCAAGGCGTCGCGGGTGCAAAGCCAAATGTACGCGCAATTCGGATCGTTGGTTAGCCGCACAATGGCCATAGCCGCGCCTAGCCATGATGGCACGATTAGCAACCTAGCCGAAGAGAACGGCGCATGTGCGTCGATGTTGCGATACTCTCTGCTTGACCACGCGGCTGCGTATAAAAAGGGCCAGTTGCCCGACGGCACGCCAATTAGCGAGCAAATGCGGGAATTTGCCGTCTCCTATGGCGCGGGATTTGAGGCGTTGCGCGACATGGGATGGCGCTATGCACGGCGCAAAGAGGATATTCCCATGAGCATTTACGGCCCGATGCCCAAGGGGTGGAAACCCAAGACCGAGGCCGAAATCAAAATCATGGAAAAAAATGAGGGCAAAGCCCCAGCCGCAACAGGAAAGTAACACAATGAAAGCCCTAGTATCCACCGCCGTCGGCGGTCCCGACACGTTGCAACTCATCGACATGCCCACGCCCACGCCGGGCAAGGGCCAAATGTTGGTCCGTGTCATCGCGTGCGGGATTAACTTTCCCGATGTGATTATCATTGAGGATAAATATCAATTCAAACCCCCGCGCCCGTTCGCGCCGGGATCGGAAATATCGGGCGAGGTGCTGGCATTGGGCGAGGGCGTCACCGATTTCGCCGTCGGCGACCGGATTATCAGCGCGACCGGATGGGGTGGCTTGGCGGAGGAAATGCTGGTCAACGCGGCATCCGCTTACCGCCTACCCGATGGCGTGGACACAGCGGAGGGTGCGGGCCTGATCATGACCTATGGCACCAACATGCACGGGTTGATTTACCGCGGCGGGTTGAAGGCGGGCGAGACGTTGCTGGTCCTTGGCGCGGCGGGCGGCATTGGTTTGGCGGCGGTGGAAATCGGCAAGGCACTGGGCGCGCGCGTCATTGGCGCGGTGTCGTCGGAGGAAAAACGCGCCGCCGTGCTGGCCGCGGGCGCGGATGAGTGCATCATCTATGGCGCAGCCCCGTTCGATAAAGAGCAAAGCAAAGCGCTTGCCGAGGCGTTTAAGGCGGCGGTCGGCCCCAAGGGCGCGGATGTCATCTATGACCCCGTCGGCGGCGATTATGCCGAACCGGCGCTCCGCTCCATCGCGTGGGAGGGGCGCTATTGCGTCGTTGGCTTCCCCGCTGGCATCCCCAAATTGCCGCTGAACCTGACGCTGCTCAAAAGCTGCGACGTGCGCGGCGTGTTTTGGGGTGCCTTTGCGGCGCAATTTCCGGAGAAAAACGCGGTCCACATGCGCCACCTCATCGAATTGTGGCAGGCAGGCAAAGTCAAACCGCGCATCGAAAAGGAGTGGCCGCTGGACCAAGGCGGCGATGCCATCCAATATCTCGCTGACCGCAAAGCCATCGGCAAAGTCGTCGTGCGTGTGGGAGACGATTAAATCATGGCAAAACCAGCACCCTTTGATTGGGCCGACCCGTTAAACCTAAACGCGCTCCTGACCGAAGAAGAGCGTATGATTTATGATAGCGCGACCGCCTTTTCCGCCGCCGAACTCGCGCCGATTGTGCGGGAGAGCAACCGGCATGAGATGTGCGAACGCGGCCTATTGGCCAAATTCGGCGCGGCGGGATTGCTGGGTGCGACCATAGACGGATACAGATGCGCGGGGGTCGGATATGTGTCCTACGGCCTGATCGCCCGCGCGGTCGAGGCGGTGGACAGCGCCTATCGCAGCGCCTTGTCCGTGCAATCCAGCCTTGTAATGCACCCCATCCATGAATTTGGTAGCGAGGAACAACGGGGACGTTACCTACCCAAACTCGCCACTGGCGAATGGATTGGCAGCTTCGGCCTCACCGAACCCGACGCGGGCAGCGATCCGGCGGGGATGAAATCGCGCGCCGTCAAAATCGATGGCGGATGGCGACTGAACGGCGCGAAGATGTGGATTACGTCTTCACCGTTTGCCGATGTATTTGTGGTGTGGGCGAAGGACGAAGAAGGCGACATTCGCGGCTTCATCCTTGAACGCGGCGATGCGGGGCTTTCGACACCGAAAATTGAGGGCAAGTTCAGCCTGCGCGCATGGGTCACGGGTGAAATCGTGATGCAGGATGTGGTCATCCCCGATGACCGATTATTGGATGTAAAGGGCCTGAAAGGGCCGTTCTCCTGCCTGAACAAGGCGCGATACGGCATTGCATGGGGCGCAATGGGCGCGGCGGAGTTCTGCTGGCACGCGGCGCGGCAATATGGCTTGGACCGGCACCAATTCAATCGGCCCTTGGCGGCGACGCAGTTGTTCCAGAAGAAACTAGCCGATATGCAAACCGAGATCGCATTGGGCCTCAACGCCTGCCTCACCGCTGGCCGATTGATGGACGCCGACGCCCTGCCGGTGGAGACCATCAGCCTGCTGAAACGCAACAATTGCGGCAAGGCTCTCGACATAGCCCGCACCGCGCGCGATATGCACGGCGGCAATGGGATTAGCGACGAATATCAGGTGATCCGCCACGTGATGAACTTGGAAGCCGTCAACACCTACGAAGGCACGCACGATATCCACGCACTGATTTTGGGCCGTGCGCAAACCGGGTTGCAGGCGTTCTTTTAAGGGGCGAATACGTGTTCCACATCGCGCTGCATTTTATTGTGCCCTTCGTGGTCGCCTTTGCCTTTTGGCGCGGGGATTGGCGCGTGGCGTTTCTTGTCATGATGGCAACGATGGCGGTGGACCTCGACCATTTGCTCGCCGTGCCAATGTATGACCCAAACCGCTGCTCCATCGGGTTCCATCCGCTGCACAAGCCGCCGGTGATTGTGCTCTATGCGATGCTGTTCATCGGTAGTTTCATCATTGGAGACGCGCAAAAGCCGGAGCGATGGGGGCGGCGTATCCTCTATGCGCGCTGGATTGGCGCGGGGCTGCTCATTCATATGGCGCTGGATGCGGCGGATTGCGCGTTTTAGTAAATACCCATCCATAGACCAGCCGCCATTGCCGCGCCCAAATCGCGGGCGGCGGCTAGGTCCACCTCCGCAACAACCTTCGGCGCAAGGATTTCCTCCGCCGTTTGCGCATGGGTCAGCACGATGTGCGCCGGAGCCGCCGCCTTCATCCGCCAGCCGGTCAGAATACGCTCCGCCTGCCGCACCGCATTGCTTCCATCGCTCCCCGCCGCGACAATCAGCGCATAGGCGCGGCCCTCTAGCCTTCCCAAACAGGGATAATAAGCCCGGTCAAAAAACGCCTTCATCGTGCCAGCAATCGCCGCCAGATTTTCTGGGAAGGCAAAGATGACGCCATCGGCGGCGAGCATATCCGCCACCTCCGCGTCCTCCGCACGAACCAGCCGCACGGCACATTCATCCGCCGCCAAAGCACCGTCCTCCGCCGCCTCGGCCAATTGCCGCGACGCGCCGGTTTGAGTGGCATAAAGGATGAGAAGCGTTTTGGTCATGCGCCCACGCTACACCCCCCTTGCAATTCCGCGCAACCCCCGCCATATGCGCGGTGGGAGTCGGGCGGACGATGCTGTCGCCAACTTGGTCAGGTCCTGACGGAAGCAGCCACAACGATTTTCGCGTCGGGTCGTCCGGCTCCTACTCTCCGTCTCGCTATTCCCCCCGCATCCGACTGCGCGCCGAAGCCCGCCCCTCGGTCGCGTCCACACTGCCGGCCACCGCTTGCAGGCCGAAGGGCGGCATGTTCCACGCAATCCCTTCATAGCGGCGGGCATCAATGCAATAGGTTTCGTGGAAAATCCCCACCGCCGGATTGTCTGCCACATGCCGATTAAAATTGCTCCACGCCGGAAAATGCAACCCATCGCGCCGCGTGGCATAGGCCTCCAACGCGTCGAAATCGCGCCAATATTGTAGCATCACGGGCGCACGCCATGATTGGCGCAGATATTCGGTGTGCAGGCACCCCGCCTCTGGCCGCTGCGCCAATTCGGTCAGCATCGGCACCATCGCGCGCACCACGGGCAGCCATTTATCGGGCCGATGCACTGCGTTAATCCGCGCGCCGATGAGGAACAACACAAACGGCGCGTCAAACACCGGCGCCTTTCGGCCAAGAATAAGCGATGCCATAAAATACCTCCATGACGGAAATTAACAGCGCTTCATGACAGATAATCGACAAGCGCGCATCCATGCCCTATCTCTAATCGGCTATGTCCGAATCCGATACGCCCGCAACGACCACCCGCGACCCCGATATGCCGGAGGATGCGCTTGGCCTTGGGTTGGACACGCCGCCGCAGCCGAAGGCGGAAACGGGTTCGGCCTATCGCGTGCTCGCCCGAAAATATCGGCCGCAAACATTTGGCGAACTTATCGGCCAAGATGCGATGGTGCAAACGCTTGGCAATGCCATTAAACGCGGCCGCCTTGCCCATGCGTTCCTGATGACGGGCGTACGTGGGGTGGGGAAGACCTCAACCGCGCGGTTAATCGCCAAGGCGCTCAACTGCGTCGGGCCGGATGGCACCGGCGGGCCGACGATTGACCCGTGCGGAGTATGCGAACCCTGCCGCGCCATTGCCGAGGGCCGTCACATCGACGTTATCGAAATGGACGCGGCCAGCCACACCGGCGTCGATGACGTGCGCGAAATTATTGAGGCGGTGCGCTATTCGGCGGTGTCGGCGCGCTATAAAATCTACATCATCGACGAAGTGCACATGCTGTCGAAAAATGCGTTCAATGCGCTGCTTAAAACGCTTGAGGAACCGCCCGCGCACGTCAAATTCCTGTTCGCCACGACGGAGGTGAACAAGCTGCCGATTACGGTATTGTCCCGCTGCCAACGGTTTGACTTGAAACGCATCCCCGCCGAATTGCTCGCCGCACATTTTGCCGAGGTGTGCAATAAAGAGGGCGTCGCCGCCGACTTGGACGCTTTAGCCCTGATTGCGCAGGCCGCCGAAGGGTCGGCCCGCGATGGCCTCTCCATTCTCGACCAAGCGATTGCCCATGCGGATATGGAGGGCGCGGGCGTGGTGTCCGCTGATAAGGTCCGCGATATGCTGGGCCTTTCCGATCGCGGCGCAACGCGGCGGCTCCTCGCGCTCCTGCTCGGCGGCGATGTCCCCGCGATGTTGGAGGCGTTTGAGGCGCAGTACCGTTTGGGGGTGGAGCCGCTTTCCATCATCGACGGCCTGATGCAACTCACCCACGCGCTGACACTCGTAAAATCGGGCAGCCCGCCGGACCCTGCGTTGGCGGTGGAAACGCGCGCCGAGGAAGAAGCGATGGCGGCGCGCATCAGCCTGCCGAACCTCCACCGGCT
>JBGSSR010000292.1:0-1583 GCA_041736905.1 Sphingomonadaceae bacterium
GTCGCCCAAATGGACCGGCAATGTAAACGCGGATTTCCAACATGAGGTTGGCGGCGGATTGAAATTCAGCGCCAACCTCAATGCCGATTTTTCCAGCGGCTTCGTCACCGCCGCGAATCTGGATCCACGAACCGATCAGGACGGCTACATCAAAATGGGCGCACGGATTGCCATTGGCGCCGAGGATGACCGCTGGTCGGTCGCCTTGGTTGGGCGCAATTTGACCAATGAGCGGATTAAGCAAACTTCCGGCGCTGTTCCGCTGGCGACAACGATTACCCGCAACACCGGAAACGCCTATAACGCGATTTACGACCGTCCGATAAACGTTGCGGTGGTCGTGGACTTGAAGTTTTAGGCCAATGATGCGCCAGAAACTTTGGGCGATTGGCGTGTGCGCCTTGCTCGCTTGCACTTCGGTGCAAGCGCAGCAGGGGCCGCTTTCTCCGGCGGAATCGGACCCTGTTCAAATGGGATGGATGCAGGGCAACCCGCCGCCGCCGGACAAGCGCGTCCTGTTCCGCGACGGCGGTTTCTATGCCTTTCCCAAGACCAGATGGTCATTCGCACATTATCACGAGATTTTGCCATCGGCGACAATTTCCAGAGGAACGGGGCCGGTTTCGCGCCTTCCCGTGGCCTTGCGTGATGATTTGGATGGAGTAACCTTTGTGCCTTTGAACGGCGGTCCGCCCATGCGGTGGGATGCGGCGTTTGAGGCGGTTTACGGCGATGCCGTGCTGATCCTGCATCGCGGAAAAATCGTGTATGAACGCTACAACGGCGTCATGAACGCGGACCAGCCGCACATCGCCTTTTCCGTGACCAAATCCTATTTCGGCACGCTGGCCGAAATGTTGATTGCAGACGGCAGTTTGGATGAGACCGCGCCCGTTGCGCATTATATCCCCGAATTACAGGACAGCGGCTTTGGCGACGCCACCGTGCGGCAGGTGTTGGACATGACGACGGGGCTGGCTTATTCGGAGGATTATACCGACCCGCGGGCGGATATTGTGAAATTTGGCATAGCGGTCGGCACCTTGCCCCCGCCGCCGGGCTATACCGGCCCCTTTGCCGCTTATGATTATTTGCCGACCATCGCCAAAAAAGGAGAGCATGGGCAGGCCTTCACCTATAAATCGGTCAATACCGAGGTCGTCGGTTGGCTCATCGCGCGCGTCACGGGGCAGAAACCGCATGAGGCGTTAAGCGCGCGCATCTGGTCCAAATTGGGCGCGGAGCATGATGGCCATATCATCGTCGATGCCGCTGGCTCTCCCTTCACCGCCGGTGGGCTAAGCCTTACTCTGCGCGATATGGCGCGCTTTGGGGAGATGATGCGGTTGAACGGACGGTTTAACGGCCAACAAATTGTCCCCGCCTCCGTCGTCGCCAAAATCCGTGCGGGTGGCAGCCCATCGGCCTTTGCCAGCGCGGGCTATAAATCGCTGCCCGGGGCAAGCTATAAAAGCCAATGGTGGGTCAATCACAATGCCCACGGCGCGTTCAATGCCCGCGGCATTCATGGGCAAGTGATTTATATCGACCCCAAAGCGGAAATGGTCATCGTGCGTTTTGCC
>JBGSSR010000316.1:0-5711 GCA_041736905.1 Sphingomonadaceae bacterium
ATTGTTGCCACCGCCCAGCGCAATCGCGCCCGAAGCAGTTGCCCGCGCGCTATGGCCCAAGGCAATCGCGTTGGTTTGCGTGGCGGACGCGACGTTGCCAAGCGCGATGCTGGTCAGACCAGACGCCGTGTTTTGGCGGCCCATGGCGATGGCAGTATTCCCGCTTGCCACGTTGGCTGTGCCGATGCTGGTCGTTGAAGTGCCTGACGCAATATTCCCCACGCCCAATGCATTGGCATACGCGCCAGTGGAATTGTTGCCGATACCTATAGCACTGCTGAACGAAGCACCTGCGCTGGCGTTAGCAATGTTATTATCGCCGATTGCGATGCCCGAACGTGCGGTGTTGCCTTCTCCAATAGCGATGGAGGCAGGGATAATGCCTGCCGCGCCGTTGCTCGGATGGTTGTATGTGCCGCCTGTCACGCGGTCCAAAATTTGGTTGCTGGTCGCCGCTGCCGAATTGGCGGTGTTAAGGTTGCCAATACCGACTGAGCCGTCGCCTGTCACTGTCTGATCCGCGCCGCCACCGAATGCGCCAGTGCCAGTGACCACATTGGGGTCACCGATAGCGACTGCGCCGCGACCGCTGGCGATCTGACCTTGGCCGATAGCGACTGAACCTTCGCCCTGCGCATCCGTGCCGTCGGAGCCGATGGCGACACTGTTCGCACCGGTAGCGGTCGCATCTGGACCCATGGCGACGGATTCCGCGCCCAAAGATTCAGAGCCAAAGCCAACGGCAACACTGTCTGTGCCGGTGGAGATGGCCGAAACCGCGCCCGCCGTATTTTGTGCAGCTACGGGATAAAGTGTGCCGGTCGCGTTGCCTATTTGGTCTTGTAAGGCGTCAATTGCCGCGCCGACGTTGTTGTAAGCCACGCCATCCACAGTATAGCTTGGCGCTGTGGCCGTGCCATTGGGCGCAATTGCCGCGCCGCCGCCTAAAGCCGCCGCAAGGCCAGCGTTGGAGGTGTTGAGCGCATTGCCAACTGCGAACAACTGGCTGCCATTCACTGCATCTGTGCTGGACGCGCTGACCACGCCTGCACCAACATTTTGGATTTGGCGGGCATTGCCGGAAGAACCAAAGGATACCGTGCCGACTGGCGAGGTTCCTGCTACTGTGCCGCCGTTAAGGGATGTCACTCCGCTATTCGCGATGCTGGTGCTAGAGTTTGTTCCGATAGCCACGCTGTTGGCAGTCGTCGCAGATGCTCCGACACCCAAAGCTATGGCGTTCGCAGCATTTGCATTGGTCCCGTTGTTACCAATTGCAATGGCATTGGTGCCGCTGGCGGTTGTCTGACCGCCGATGGCCATAGAATCCAAACCGGACGAATTTGCGCTACGGCCCAAAGCCAAGGAATCGCCGGCGCCAGTTGGCGTGGTCGCCGATGCCTCAATGCCGATGGCAATAGTGCTTCCAGAAGCCGCTGATCCGGCGGTTGCATCATATCCGATGGCGATTGCCCCGCCTGTTGCGTTGTCGGCCGCGCTGGCACTTGTCCCTATAGCGACTGAGTTTGCGCCGCTTGCCGTTGCCGCCGACGTATCCAAATTGCTAGTTGTGTTTGCTGTCCCACTGCCCAGTGCAATCGCACCCTGGCCGCTGGCGTTCGCCGAATGCCCTAGCGCAATGGAGCTGACCCCGGTGGCGCGCGCGACATTGCCTTGCGCGATGGCATAATTGCCCGACGCGGTGCTTTGGCGGCCCATGGCGATGGAGGTATTTCCGCTGGCCGTGTTGGCGGTGCCAAGCGCGATGGCAGAGACCGAACTGGCCAGGTTGGCAACACCGATCGTCATACCATAAGCAAAAGTGGTGGAGTTGCTGAGTCCGATGGCGAGTGTGAAATTGGTGGTGTCAGTCGCCGTATTGCTGGTCCCGATGGCGACCCCGCCGGATGTCACGACATTATTGCTGCCCACCCCAACCGCATAGGATGGCGTGTCCAACATACCATTGGGCGGCGTGAAGTTGCCACCGACTGCACGGTCGAACACACCATTGTTGGTAATTGTGCCGCTGTTGTTAAAACTGTTGGTGGTGTTGTTACGGCCAATTGCAACGGATTGATCGCCGGTGGCTGTGTTGCCGCTGCCCACAGCTGTGGAATAAATGCCTGCCGCAGATAGGCCATTACCGATGGCTGTTGCAAAGCCGCCCGTTGCCGTGGAGCTAGAGCCCACCGCTGTGTCTCGGTTCAAGGTGATATCGGGAATTGTGTCGCCGTTGGTGTCAATTTGCTGCACGCCGGGTTGCCCCGCTACTGTGCCGCTGCCCACGGCCGTACTTTGTGTATCATTGGCCACGCCGCCGCCTGCTGCATATTGCGCGGTTGCAGGCCCAGTGATGCCCAGCACGATAGCAGAAACCGCGACGCCGCCGCCTAACCGGCCAATACGGCTTTTCTGCCCGACACCCAATTGTTCACAACTTTTGCGAAGCGCCTGCATGATTTGACGCCGCGTCGCGCGGCTTAATTCGATATTGGTATCGGGCGCGCCAAGAAAGTCGCTGTGTGATCCCCTACGTACTTTGCGTGCGAATTCATGGGGAGAAACGTCCGCTGCTTCGTAACCAGCCTGCGTACCTTTGCGAATAATCAAATCTTTCATAAAACCCTCCAAGACAAAAACATGCCCTTTGGCTAGGTTTCTAGGGTTAATTAGATGTTACCAACAAAGTAATGCGTGACCGGTTTGGATGATTAATTTTAAGTATACTTATAGTCCATTTGAAATGATTAAATATCCATTTTGGATAATTCCACCAAATCTAGCATGTTTATACCGATCATGGGGCAGGATAGCCGCTTTTGGGCGCACTTGTATAACTATATTACAATTCTGGGTCGGTTGGCGGCATTCTCATTTCGTCAAAATGGATGGATTCCACGCCAAGCATCTTTCGCTTGGCGATGCGGCGAAGCTTTGGCATGGGGCGTTAATGCCTGAACCCACCGCCCCTTCTGCAACGATAGAGAATCGCTGGCCCACCGCATGGGCTGGCGTCTTGGACCATGATGGCGTTGGCCCAGCATTGGCGCATTTAGAGAATTTTTTGCGTAATCGGGCGTCGAGCGGCGCGATCATTTACCCACCTAAGGCGCAGCGTCTGCGCGCAATGCACACGCTTGACCCCCATGATGTTAAGGTCGTCATCTTGGGCCAAGACCCCTATCACGGGCCGGGGCAAGCCGAAGGGCTATCGTTTAGTGTGCCAATGGGGCAACGCATCCCACCTTCGTTGCGCAATGTCTATAAGGAACTGGCGACGGATGTTGGGTTTCAGCCGCCTGCGCATGGCCATTTGGCGTATTGGGCGGAGCAGGGGGTTTTACTTTTGAATGCGGTTCTGACCGTGGAGCAAGGGCAGGCGAACGCACATCAGGGGCGCGGTTGGGAAATCGTGACTGATGCTGTCATCCGCCATTTGGCGCGGCAAGAGCAACCGGTCGTATTTCTGCTTTGGGGTGCTTACGCGCAAAAGAAAGCGGCGCTGATTGCGGCTGAGCATGGAGCGAGCCGCCACTGCATACTACGCGCCGCGCATCCATCGCCCTTGTCCGCGCATAATGGCTTTTTGGGGTGCGGGCATTTTTCAAAGGCCAACGCATTTTTGATCGAGCAAGGCCTTACCCCGATTGACTGGCAATTGCCGGAAGTTAGCGCGTGAGGCGGTTTTTCTCTTTGATGATGATCTTGGCGGTTCTCGCCGCGTCCATCTGGCTGGAATATCATTGGCGCGGATCAAGTGAAAAAGCGCCCGTCGTCATGTCCGATGGCACAGTCAAAGCGATCGATGGCGATAGCTTTCACCTCGGCGCGCAGGAAGTTCGGCTCTACGCCATCGACGCACCCGAGGCGCAGCAGAATTGTCAGGATGCAAAGGGAGTCGCCTATCCTTGCGGCAAGGAAGCGGCGAAGGCGCTCAACGCGATGCTGAAAGAAGACGGCCTGAAATGCGAAGAAACCGCGCGCGACCGCTATGGCCGCATGGTGGCGCGGTGTAGCACGTTGACCACCGCCGACATTGGTGAGACAATGGTGCATAAAGGGTGGGCCGTCGCGCTGACCTTTACCAAAAAAACCGAATATGCCGACGCGGAACGCCGCGCGAGTGAAGCGGGCAGGGGCATTTGGCAGGGCGAGTTCATGCGCCCGTCGGACTGGCGCAATCGGCCCAGCGATAGGATATAATGACAGGATACGAAAAAGGGCGGGCAATTGCTTGCCCACCCCTTTATTGGCCTCGCCAAATAATCGCAATTACTTCGCCTTTGGCTTGTTCTTCGATCCGGGCTTGCGGCCCAAACCAATCGATTTTGCCAATTCGCGACGTTGTTCGGCATAGGCGGGCGCAACCATTGGGTAATCGGCGGGCAGGCCCCATTTCGCGCGGTAATCGTCGGGGGTCATGCCGTAATGCGTCATCAAGTGGCGACGCAGCATTTTCAATTTCTTACCATCGTCCAGGCATACGATAAAGTCGCGCTTCACCGAATTGCGGATGGGAACCGCGGGTTCCAATGGTGCGGCTTCAACAACCGGCGTGCCGCCTAAAGCGGTAAGCGCGCCATGAACATTAGAAATCAAGGTGGGGAGGTCAGAAACGGCGACGCTATTGTTGCTGACATGGGCGGCAACAATATCGGCGGTGAGGGTGATGAGCGTTTCGCTCATGATGTCATTTGCATCACTCATGATGGGGGACTCCAATTGGGATTAGTGTAAAATTAAGTCACACTTTGTGCGTGATGATACATTTATAAATGACGGAATTATAAACGTCAATAAATTGTCATATAGACTTTGGTGAATGCCACGAATACATCATCATGAAATTGAACGAGAGAAGGTCAAAGCATCAAATTTCTGTCCATTGAGACCACGATAATATCCCGGCCTTTGGCCGATGATGGCAAAATGATGCCGCTGATAGAAATGAACTGCTTCGTTGTTTTCACGCATCTCTAAGAAAATATTGGCAACGTGATGGGATTGGCAATGGTTAACAATGGCCGCTAACAATCGGCTACCAATAGATTGGCCACGCGATTCAGGCGATACTGCGATCAGCAGTAATTCGGTTTCGTCCAACACCGTGCGGGTCAGTGCGAAACCAGTTAGATGATTATCAATTTGGGCCAAGTATAACAAAGTGCCAGGCAACATTAAGGCACCGCGAAGCTGCCCCTCTGTCCATGCTTCTCCAAAGTCTGGCGGGAAGGCGATTTGCATCAACGCCGCGACGGCTGCGCTGTGGCTTAATGCGTCAGGACCGGATTGCGGGGCAATCATGACATGGCCTTAATCGCGGCATCCGGCGCACGGCCGTAATGGGGGCTGGCGTTGGAGAGTTGGCCATCGTCGAGTAGCGCAAAGTCGACGGCACGCAGGTTTATGGTATCGCCCGATAGACCCAATGCCAAAAGCGAAGGCGCGGCGGCGGCATTGCCAACCAGCCGTCGGCCCTGTGCCCATTGCGTTACATCATGCGGCGTCAGCGAGGCAAACGCACCCTCGGCAACGCCATCCGCGTCATAATTTTGCGTAAAGAATTCGCCGTGGCCGCCATGCAAAACGACACATAAGGGTGCGGATCCGCCGCTGCCCCGCGCCAATGCCGCCGTTAGGTCCAGCGCGCTATAGCCCACAACTTCGGCATTCCATGCCAAACCCAATGCGCGCGCCACCGACAGGCC
>JBGSSR010000046.1:0-8340 GCA_041736905.1 Sphingomonadaceae bacterium
CTGCGGGCACCGGATGCGGCGGTTATGTTGTCGGGCAAACGGTGAAACTCCTCAAACAACACCATTTGTTGGAGGACCGCGACGTCGTTATCTTCGACGTTCTGGGCGATGTGGTGTGCGGCGGGTTTGCAGCACCCTTGCAACATGCCGACGCAGCAATTGTCGTCGCCGCCAATGATTTTGACAGCATTTTTGCGATGAACCGCATTGTCGCCGCCATCAATGCGAAGGCGAAAAACTATAATGTTCGCCTCGCCGGTGTCGTCGCCAATCGGTCGAAAGCAACCGATGAGATTGACCGCTTTGCCGACGCAACGGGCATGACGCGCCTCGCCCATTTTGCCGATTTGGACGCCATCCGCCGGTCGCGTCTGAAAAAATGCACTTTGTTCGAAATGGACAGCACACCCGAAGTCGATGCCGCTTGTCAGGAATATATGGACCTTGCCCAAAAGCTTTGGGACGGCGTCGATTATAAACCGGCCAGCCCGATGAAGGACCGCGACATTTTCGACTTCTTGGGATTTGAATAGATCATGGCATCCAATTTCGACACAAATCTGGCCTCCACCAGCTATCAGGAAAGCCGCGCATCCCTCGAAACCTATTTCGACAAAACGGCGCGTAAGGCATGGGAAGACCTGACCTCCGATGTGCCGGTCAGCGGCATTCGCGCCACCGTTCGTGCGGGCCGCGATGAAATGCGCGGCGTTTTGTGTGCGGCTTTGCCCGATGATATGCGCGGGCAACGCCTGCTCGATGCAGGATGCGGCACTGGGGCGCTGTCGATTGAGGCTGCATCGCGTGGGGCGGAGGTTGTCGCGATTGACGTATCGCAGGGCCTTATCGACATTGCGCAAAAACGCGCACCTTCGGGCCTCGCCATCGATTGGCGCGTGGGCGATATGCGCAGCCATAGTTTGGGCAATTTTGACCATGTCGTCGCCATGGATTCCCTCATCCATTATGATGAAGCCGATATTATTGGCGTGCTAAAATCATGGTCAGGCCGCGCGCCGCACGTTGTTTTCACCGTCGCGCCCGGCACGCCGCTCCTTCGTGTCATGCATGCGGTGGGCAAGGCCTTCCCGCGCAGTGACCGCTCGCCCGCGATTAAGCCAGTGTCGCACAGCCGCCTGTCGGATGCCATCGCGGCGTCGCTGCCCGAATGGAGCGTCGATTTCACGCACCGCGTGTCCAGCGGCTTCTACAAATCGCAAGCATGGGGGATCAGCCGCTAATGCAGGAACGGCCATCCGCAATTACTTTTTGGCAGGCCGTGGGTTCGCGGTTCCTGCCCTTTGCGGATGCGGCTAGCGCAAACCTGCCGTTGGCGCGTCTGTTGCGGCTTGCGTTATTCCAAGTCAGCGTCGGCATTGCCGCTGTCCTGCTCAACGGCACACTCAACCGCGTGTTGATTGTGGAGTTGGAGGCACCAACGTGGATTGTCGCGTTGATGATTGCCATCCCCCTGCTCGTCGCGCCATTCCGCGCGTTGATTGGGCATAAGTCGGACACGCATAAATCGGTGCTGGGATGGCGGCGGGTGCCGTATATTTGGTTCGGCACTATGGCGCAATTCGGCGGTTTGGCCATCATGCCCTTCGCGCTGATCGTCATTACGCGGCCCGATACGTTTGTGTTCGGCGTGGCCGCCGCCTGCCTGTCGTTCCTGCTCACCGGCGGCGGGATGCACGTGACGCAGACCGCGGGCCTTGCGCTGGCCACCGATTTGGCGAGTGAGGAAAAGCGCCCGCGCGTGGTTGCGTTACTCTACGTCATGCTGCTCGTCGGCATGATGCTGGCGGCGTTTACGATTGGCAGCATATTGACCGATTTCCGCCCCACAAAATTGGTCCAAGTCATTCAGGGCGCGGCGGTGCTCACCATGATTTTGAATGTCACCGCGCTTTGGAAACAGGAAGCGCGCAATCGGGCATTGACGACATCGACCGAACCAGACGCTAGCTTCACCGACATTTGGGCATCGTTCACCGGACAGCCCAATGCCAAGCGATTGCTCATCGCGATCGGCCTTGGCGCAATGGCATTTGCGATGCAAGATGCGTTGTTGGAACCTTATGGCGGCGAGATTTTGGACCTTTCGGTGGGGTCCACCACCACGCTAACCGGCGCATGGGCCTTTGGCGCATTGCTTGCCTTTGGATTGAGCGCGAAGAAATTATCGGCGGGGTCGGACCCGTTGCGCCTTGCCGGATATGGCGCAGTCGCAGGCGTGTTCGCGTTCATCCTCATCATATTCGCCGCGCCGATCCATTCCGTGCCGTTGTTGTTTATGGGAGCCATCGGTGTCGGCTTCGGCGCGGGCACGTTCTCCGTCGGCACTATGATTGCCGCCATGGGATTGGCGCAGCGCGATTCCGCGGGGCTGGCTCTCGGCGCATGGGGCGCGGTGCAGGCAAGCTGTGCTGGCCTTGGCATTGCACTTGGCGGTCTGATCCGTGACGGTATGGCGGCGGCGGCATTGCAAGACGCGATGGGCGCAACCTTGGCCGACCGCGCGACCGGATATGGCACCGTCTATACCTTAGAAATCCTATTATTGTTGGTCACCGTCGTAATTTTGGGACCGATTATTGGCCTGCAAGTGAGGCAGGGCAGAGTAACGAGTGAGCGTTTTGCATTAACAGAATTTCCGACGTGAGCCGGATCGTGCGAGGAGGAAAAAGTGATGGATGATTTTAAAATTGTGGGCACTTATGATGTGACCGAGTTGGTCTTTTTGGCCTTTGTTTTGTTTTTCCTCGGCCTGATGGTGTATTTGCGACGGGAAGACCGGCGCGAAGGTTATCCGTTGGAGGACGAAGTCACAGGCCGCATCGACACGCCGGGCGGCGTGTTGTCCGATGGCGGACCCAAAGCCTTCCTGATGCCCTTTGGTCGCGGTGTTGTCACCACGCCAACGCAGGGCCGTGAGAAGGTTGACGTGGCCGGTGTCCGCACCTTCCGCTCGCCCGGCGCGCCGTATAGCCCGACCGGCAATCCCTTGGTCGATGGCATTGGCCCCGCATCTTGGGCGGACCGTGCCAAGCACACCGATTTGGATGGCGAAGGCCGCAACCGCATCGTCCCTATTGGCATGGCAGAGCATATCTCCGTCCACGCGCGTGACGCCGACCCGCGCGGCATGACCGTGATTGCCGCCGATGGCAAAGTTGCTGGCACCGTAACCGACCTTTGGGTGGACCGCGCCGAGCATGTCATTCGCTATCTGCAAATCGACACGGGCAGCAAAACCGTGCTGGCGCCCATGGGCATGTCGGTCGTGAAGGGCAAAAAGCGCCAGGTGGAAATCGACGCCATCAACGCGGCCGATTTTGACGCCGCGCCTGTGCCGGTAACCGCGGGACAAATTACCTTCTACGAAGAAGAGCGCATCGTGGCCTATTTCGGCGGCGGTTATCTCTATGCCAACACGGCACGTCAGGATCCCTTGCTATGAGCGAATATGATCATGAGCCCGTTCGCGGGCTGCCCGGTGAGTTGCCGGCGGATGAGCATATCCTTTGGCAATCCGCACCCAATTGGGTCAGCCATGTGAAGGCCGCGTTGCACATCCGTCTGTCTGCACTCTATTTCGGCATCATCGTCGTTTGGGCTATAACGCGCGGGGATAGCAACACGGCGATTGGCGTGACTGCACTGGGCCTGATTGCCGTGGGCCTATTCACCCTGTTCGCATGGGGCGTGGGGCGCACGACGGTCTATACACTGACTAATAAGCGCGTCATTTTCCGCATTGGGGTGGCATTGAACAAATGCATCAACATCCCTTTGTCAGAAATTGAATCGGCAAACTTAAAGATGCTGGACAATGGCCATGGCAATATTGTCCTGCAACTGAAGGGGATGCCGCGATTGGGTTACATTATGTTGTGGCCGCATGCGCGTTCGCTTCGCTTTGTCCGCCCGCAACCGATGTTGCGCGCTATTCCGGATGCGCAGGCGGTGTCGGCTATTTTGTTCAGGGCCACACAAAAAGTGCAGTCCGTTGCGCCCATCGCTGAACGCACGCCTGACCGCGTCCATCAACCCGCGTTCTTAGGAGTGACAGCATGAGCCACGCCGCCCATCCAAGCCAAGCCAGTCATGACCCCACTGTCCCTCGCGGCGCTTTAATTGGTGCGGCTGCATTGCTGTTGTTCGTGATGGCAATGGCGGGCGCGGTGAAGGCGGGTTTCATTCCCGTCTCCGCCGACCCCAGTGCCTCACGCGCCGCCGCCCAAGTGGCTCCTACACTAACCCGCCTGCTCCGCTTCACCGACCGCGCCGATGGAGCCGTCGTAGTCAGCGACGCCGGTACGGGGGCAGAAGTCTCGGTCATCGGCTATGGTGAGGGCGGATTCGTCCGCGCCACCATGCGCCGCATGGCGAAAGTCCGAGCCGCGCAAGGCATTGGGTCAGAGCCGCCGTTTGAACTGACCCTCTGGGACAATGGCGCGCTGTCGCTGAGCGACCCCGAAACGGGCCGCGATGCCGAAATCCATGGCTTTGGGCAGGACCACAGCCGGATGTTCGCCGAAATGCTCGATGGGAATGGCGCATGACCCGGCTGCTTTCCACCGAAACATTCGACACCGGATGCCGTATTCAGGTTGAGCAAAGCTCCGCCCATTTCCATGCGCATGTGGAATTGGACGGCGACATTGACTTGCAGCCCGGCGACCGCGTGCGCGTGCATGGCGATCGTATCATTGTCTCTTTCGGGGAGAGCTTAACGTTGCGCCGCACGGCCACCGTTCGCCGCGCCGGCCTTTTCCGCCGCGTATGGACGAAATTTGCCAGCAACTTTGAAATTACCGAATTGTACGAAGTCAGCTTCACTCCAGGGAAATTATCATGAACGCCCAAACCGCTATCCACGCCGCCAATGTCGCCGAATTTGATACGATGGCAATCGCCCGTTCCGAAACGGTTCTGGCCCCGCGCTTTTACACCACCGATTATGCGGCCATGGATGCCATGGACGTATCGCTGGTGCGCCGTGATTGGGAAGGATTGATGGAGGAAATGGAGGGCGACCCGAACAAGCGCCACTTCAAGAAAACCGACGCGTTCGACGGCGTGATTGAAGGGTTGGAACCCGCGTTGCAGGCCGAATTTATCGACTTCCTCGCCAGCTCGCTGACGTCCGAATTTTCCGGCTGTATCCTCTACGCCGAAATCGCCAAGCGCACGAAAAATCCCGATATGAAGCGGTTGTTCAAACTGCTCGCCCGCGATGAAAGCCGCCATGCGGGCTTTATCAACGAAACGTTGAAAGGGTCGGGCATCGGCATCGATCTCGGTTTCCTGACCAAGACCAAGAAATACACCTATTTCAAACCGAAATTCATTTTCTACGCCGTATACCTGTCGGAAAAGATTGGTTACGCGCGCTACATCACGATTTTCCGCCATTTGGCGCGCAATCCGCAAAACAAATTCCACCCGATTTTCGATTGGTTTGAGGAATGGTGCAACGACGAATTCCGCCATGGGGAAGCTTTCGCCCTCCTGCTCCGCGCGGACACGAAACTGCTCCAAGGCGCAAACAAGTTGTGGATCCGGTTCTTCCTTTTGTCAGTCTATGCCACCATGTATTTGCGCGATCATAATCGTCCCGAATTCCATAAAGCCTTAGGCATCCACCCCGCCGAATATGGCTATAAGGTGTTCGACATCTGCACCGAAATCAGCAAGCAAGTGTTCCCCGTTGAACTCGACACCGACGCCCCTGCGTTCCGTCGGGCAATGGAGGACTTGCGCCTCGCCTCGGTCGCGGTGGAGGATGCCAAGGCGCGCGGCGGCGTATCGGGCCTCATCGGGCGCGGCGTCAACATGGCCAAAATCGGCCTTGCCTTTGGCCGCATGTATTTAATGAAACCAAAGGCCAACGCCCTGCCCCAACAAATCCGGTTATCGCCCGCGTGGTAACGGCCACTGGCCTTTTCATGCCATTTTTGGTGGTAACCCTGCTGTGGTTTATCAGCACGGGTTTGGTGGCGATGATGAACCACCGGCGGCGGCAGTCGTTCGGCCGGTCGATGATCATCGCCAGCCTGTGCGCACTGTCCGGCCTGTTACTGATCGCCGTGACCAGCCAATCGACCGAGCTTTGGGCGTCCTATGCGGCATTTGTCGGCGGGTTGCTCATCTGGAGCTGGCATGAAATCAGCTTCCTGACCGGTGCAGTGGCGGGATCGCACCGTGATCCCTGCCCAGTGGACGCGCGCGGATGGCAACGGTTTAGCATGGCGACGATGGCGCTAATCCATCATGAAATCGCATTGGTGATGACCGCCGGATTGCTCATGGCTTTGGCGTCCGCCACCGCCAACCCGACGGGGGCCTATACCTTTACATTGTTGCTGCTGTTCCGGTTGTCGTCAAAACTCAACATCTATTGGGGCGTCCCCAATATGAGCGATGAGCTATTGCCCGCGCATATGGCGTATTTGAAGAGCTATTTCGGGCCAAAGCAACTTCGCCCGATGTTGTGGTTATCCACGCTGGCCATATTAGCGCTGGCCACATGGTTTGCCGTTGCCGCGATTGTCGCACCCTATGCGCATGTGTCGGTGCAGGCGTGGTTATTGTGCTGCCTATGCCTTTTGGCGGCGCTCGAACATTTATTCCTTGCCATACCCTTCCGCGATTCTGCATTGTGGAATTGGGCCTTGGCAGTAAAGCAAAAAACTGAATACCAAGAGGGAGTGAGCTCATGAATTACGAGGCGTTTTTTGGCAATGAATTGGCCGCCGTCCGGGAAGAAGGACGCTATCGCGTCTTCACCGATATTGAGCGCAAGGCCGGTTCATTCCCGCACGCAACACGCCACGTGGATGGCAAGACCACGGACGTAACCGTCTGGTGCTCGAACGACTATCTCGGCATGGGCCAACATCCCAAGGTTCTGTCCGCCATGCACCGCGTGATCGACGAATGCGGCGCCGGCGCTGGCGGCACGCGCAATATTTCCGGCACGAACCACAACCATGTGTTGTTGGAGGCGGAACTCGCCGATTTGCATAATAAAGAGGACGCGCTGCTGTTCACCTCCGGCTATGTGTCCAACTGGGCAGCGCTGGGCACTTTGGCGGCAAAAATCCCCGATTGTGTGGTGTTGTCCGATGCGCTGAACCATGCCTCCATGATTGAGGGCATCCGCCACAGCCGCGCGGAACGCCGGATTTGGGAGCATAATTCGCCCGAGGATTTGGACCGGAAGCTGGCCGACCTGGACCCCAATCGCCCCAAATTGGTGGCGTTTGAAAGCGTCTATTCGATGGATGGCGACATTGCGCCGATTGCCGAAATCCTGGACGTGTGCGAAAAACATAACGCCATGAGCTACATCGATGAAGTCCACGGCGTCGGCCTCTACGGCCCACGCGGCGGCGGCGTTGCCGAACGCGAAGGCTTGATGGACCGTATCACCGTGATTGAAGGCACATTGGGCAAGGCCTTTGGCGTCATGGGCGGATACATCGCCGCATCGCGCGATTTGTGCGATTTCGTGCGGACCTTTGCCAGCGGATTTATCTTTTCCACCGCCCTGCCCCCCGCGATTGCCGCCGGGGCTTGTGCCAGCATCAAGCATTTGAAGGACAGTCAGGCCGAACGCGATCTGCATCAGGACCGCGTTGCCAAGGTGCGCGGGCTGCTTGATAAAATGGGTATTCCGCATATCGACAACCCCAGCCACATTATTCCTGTGATGGTTGGCGACGCACACAAGTGCAAATTCATCAGCGATTGGTTGATGGAGCATCATGGCATTTATGTGCAACCCATCAACTATCCGACGGTGCCACGCGGGACCGAGCGGTTGCGGATTACGCCCTCGCCCGTGCATAGTGATGGCGACATTGACCGCTTGATTACCGCACTCAGCGAGATCTGGTCGCAATGCGCGCTGGCGCGGCGGTCCCTCGCAGCATAAGCGAACCACAATAGACACAAAAAAGGCCGGGAGAAATCCCGGCCTTCTTTTTTGCCTAAAGCCGCCGTGCTTACATGGGGGCTTCGAGATATGCGATCAAATCGGCGCGTTTTTGTGCGTCGGGAATACCAGCAAAAACCATCTTCGTGCCGGGAACCACACGCTTTGGATTTTCCAGATATTGGAACAATTTTTCCTTGGTCCATGTAATGCCGCTCCCCGAGTTGGCGGGCGAATAGCTGAAACCAGCGACCGAACCAGCGGCACGGCCAACGATGCCGTTCAGCGAGGGGCCAATCTTGTTTACGCCAGCGTCGGTGACGTGGCAGGTGCGGCATTGCGCAAAAACCACTTTGCCAGCAGCAGCCGTGCCGGTGAAGCTTGCCAATGCCGTG
>JBGSSR010000055.1:0-7606 GCA_041736905.1 Sphingomonadaceae bacterium
TTGGTGCGATGGCGGCGGTGGCGGGTGATCTCACGGCAGACCTGCCCGCAGACGCCGTGGTGAGCGACGTGGGCAGCTGCAAGCAATCGGTGCTCGACGCGCTGACCGCCGCTTTGCCTAATGCCACCATCATCCCCGCGCACCCCGTCGCAGGGACCGAGAAAAGCGGGCCAGAGGCGGGCTTTGCCACCCTGTTCAAGGGCCGGTGGTGCATCCTGACCCCGCCCGAAAACGCGCCCGCCCTGCCGGTGCAGCAGCTCACGACCTTCTGGGAACGCATGGGCGCGAAGGTGGAGCTCATGGACGCCGCGCACCATGACCGCGTGCTAGCGGTGACCAGCCATTTGCCGCACTTGATCGCCTATACCATCGTCGGCACGGCCAGCGATTTGGAGGAAGTGACGCAAAGCGAAGTCATCCAATATAGCGCGGGCGGCTTCCGCGATTTCACCCGTATTGCCGCGTCCGACCCCGTGATGTGGCGCGATGTGTTTTTGTCGAACAAGGGCGCGGTGCTGGAAATGCTCCAACGGTTCAGCGAGGATTTGACCGCGCTGCAACGGGCCATACGGTACGACAAAGGCGATGAGTTGGAGGCGTTGTTTAGCCGCACCCGCGACATTCGGCGCTCAATTATCGAACAGGGTCAGGATGACGCCGCCCCCGACTTTGGGCGTAGCCATGAGTAAACCCATGGGTTTGAGCCCAATTCTAACCAGGGCGCAATGGGTGACCATCGGCGTATTGAGCCTGTTCTACGCCGTTGCCGGATGGGCGCATGTCGACCGGCCCGCTGGATTTATTGCCATCACGCCTGATTGGGTGCCCTATCCGTCCGCGGTCGTCTATTGGACCGGGATTGCGGAGATGGCGGGGGCCATTGGATTGTGGATACCACGCCTGCGCCGCGTCGCCGCCATCGGCTTGGCGGCCTATGCCCTATGTGTATGGCCCGCAAATTTTAACCATGCGATCAATGATATAGCGGTCAGCGGTGTAACGCTCGGCTGGGCCTATCACGGCCCGCGATTGCTGTTTCAACCGGTGTTGATATGGGCACCATTATGGGCCAGCGGCCTTGTCCATTGGCCGTTTAAGCGTAAAATCTAACCGCCAATCCGGCGTAGATGCATCCCGGTGCGGAATGTCTGCACCGTAAAAATCGTGGTCAGCACCGCACCCATAAACACCGCGAACAAGTCAAAATGGCTCATCGGCTGTCCACCCCATGGCCAATCGAGCACGGGTTGATTGCCCAGATAGAGCATGAATCCGGTCATAATGATGAGCATAATGCGCAATTCCGTCGGTCCCCCGGCAAGGTAGGACAGGCGGAATTCGCCAAACACTTTCGCCGAAATAAAGGTGTGGATGGACATGAGCAGATAGCCGATCAGGCCGAACATCGCGGCATCCATGCGCATAAACGGGCTGGCCCCGATGCCCATGATCAGCGCTGTGTTGGCCAGCGCGTCCAGGCTATGGTCAATGAAATAGCCGTAATTGGGCCGTTCTTGCTTACGGTATCGGGCGATGCTGCCATCCAGCGAATCGCCGAACCAATTGAGGAAATAGCCGCCAATCGACATAAACAGCCAAATCGGATTCAGGTTGGAAAGCACATAGCCCGCCGCGCAAACCAACGCGCCAACAAAGCCCAATGTGGTCAGCTTGTCCGACGTCACCCAATTGGGCAGGCGCGCGCAAATCCAGTTGAGCAAGCGCCGTTCGGCGACGGCGAGCAGGTTTTGCTGAATACGTTGCACGGGCTTCATCACGGGGGCCTTTGGTCACATGCGCCGAATAATGGCGTACTATTTATAATCGGCCACCGCTAACGTTTTTGTGCAGAAGGTCAAGAAAAACGGGCCGAAGCGAACACTTCGACCCGTTGTCCTGCCCCCAAAAAGCCGGAGCTTTGGGTATGGCGCGCATCTAGCACTGTTGGGAAAGTCCCCCCGAACCCCCAAGGTTCACACGACGCGCGCCAAACTGCTATTTAAAAGTATGCGCCGAGGCTGAATGCGACGGTGTTGTCCGCACCCAGACCTTCACGCGCAACCTTGCTAACGTCGGTCGAGATGAACTTGGCCGAGAAGGTCAGGTTGGAATAGCTGGCCGATGCGCCGACCATGTAATCCACGGTGTCGCCGTCTGGGCCGCCCAAGAAACTGTCGCTTTTGGCATAACCAACGTGGCCAAGCAACGTCACGGGCGTGCCGGGCAGGCCGGTGGAAAGGTCGGTGGACACATAAACCGCGCTGTCATCGCCCAAGGCATCCTGACCGCCGGGCGCATAGGCGACGCCAAGCTTTGCCGAAACGGGGCCGAGTGTGCCGGACAATGAGGCATAGCTTTCAATGACATTGGCAGGAGCCGCCGTCGACGCGTTGGGATACAAATAATAGGTTGCGCCGATGTCGGCGGTTACGCCCGGTGCGATTTCAGTTTTGAAGCCGCCGTAAATGTCGATTTCCGTGCCACCTGCAAAACCGATGCTCGAACCCCAGGTGCCGATGTACAGGCCGCTGCTATGCGACGCGCCGATGGTGCCTTGGATGGCGAATTCTTCGTTCGATTGCGAATAACCCCGGAAACGATAGTCGGAAACGACCTCTGCACCGCCGCTGATGGTGATTTCGCTGGCTTCTTCATCCTGCGCGTAAGCAGGGGCGGAGAGCGCGGTCAAAGCCAGTGCGCAACCGGCGAGGAGAGATTTGTGCATCATTTATATCCTTATTGGGCCCCGCTGAAAGCGGTGGCGATTGGTAAGAAGGTGTTAACGCACCCATGGTTAATGAATGGTTTCTTCGTTCCTTCCCCCTCTTTGTGATTAAAAGTTGCGCACCTTTCAAGGGCAATTGTCAAATGGTCAAAAATTATGCAGATACATGTTGCGTTGCAGCAACACTTGTTGTTGGGCCGCCAAGGGTATAGGACGCGCACATGACGATTTTGTCTCCCAATTCCGTGGAATTTGCTGTGCCCCTCCTCCTATCGCTTTTGGCGATGGTGGGGATTGTGACCGCGCGCTATTTCGCGGTGTCGGGCGCGTTTGCATGGGCGACGCGGCGCAAAATGCCCGCGCTCTATGATGGGTTGGACCGGCAAATCGCGATGGAGATTCGCCATTCGACGATCAGTGCGGTGATCTATGCCCTGCCCGCAGGATTCGTGGCCTATGCGTGGCAGAATTGGGGTTGGACGCAGATTTATAGGGAAACCAGCGCGATGCCATTGTGGTGGCTGCCGGTATCGCTCATCCTATACCTGTTCCTGCACGACACGTGGTTTTATTGGACGCACCGCGTGATGCACCATCCGAAGCTTTTCAAAAAAATGCACGCCGTCCATCACGCCAGCAAGCCGCCAACCGCATGGGCGGCGATGAGTTTTCATTGGAGTGAGGCGGTAACCGGGGCCTTCATCATTCCTTTGTTGGTGTTCGTTATACCGATTCATGTTGGCGTTTTAGGGCTTGTCCTCACCATCATGACGATTATGGGCGTCACCAATCATATGGGGTGGGAGATTTTCCCGCGCCGTCTTGTTCATGGTGTGGCAGGGCGCTGGCTGATAACAGCGACGCATCATCACGCGCACCATCAACTGTATAGGGGCAATTATGGCTTATATTTCCGATTCTGGGACCGGATTTGCGGGACGGATGTTGGCATGGGTAAGTTTTAGTGCCTGTTTGCTTTTGGTCGGGACCGCCGCGCCGCTAACAGCGAGTGCGGGGTCGAGCATATCACTAACCCTTACCGGCCTGCGCAATCATAAGGGCCAAGTGTTGATCTGCGTGACCAGCAATGCGAAGGCGTTTCCGGATTGCAGCAAGGATAAAAACGCCGTGCGTATGGCGCTGAAAACCGCCAATGTCGCGGGCACAACGGTGCGTGTGGCCTTGCCCGCGTCGGGAACCTACGCGATTTCCGCGGTGCATGATGAGAATGGCAACGGCAAATTGGACACGGCAGTGATGATGCCAAAGGAGGGATTCGGTTTCTCCCGCAACCCCAAAATCAGCTTCGGCCCGCCGAAGTTTAAAAAAGCCAGCTTCGCCGTCGGTGATGAGGCGAGCGCGCAGACGGTGAAGATGAAATATATGTTATAAATCGGGGTAAGGCGGACGAACCGGTTTACCCCCTTAGCCGCGCGATTTCCGCCGCGATCGTTTTTTCTACCATCGCAGGCAAATTGGCGTCGAGCCATTCTTTCAGCATCGGGCGCAGCATGTCGCGCACCATGCCCTCTAATGAGGTTTCGCCCGACCGCACGATTTGCGGACGTGCGCCGGGCTGAGTCATTGCGGCCAGTGCCGCCAGGGAATGCCGCACCGATTGCGCAGCCTCATCCGCCAATAAGGCCTCTGTTGCGGGCGAATCAATCTCCTCATCGGCCGTATGATCCATGGGCGCCATATCGAGTTCGGACAGGTTCAACACATCGGCGTCTGATTGACGCGCGGGACGCAACGAATCGGCGGCAGGACCACGCGTGCGCGGCGGTTTCAGGCTGCGCATGTCGTCATTTTCGGCAATCACACGCTTGATTGACCGCAAAATGTCCTCAACCGAGGGTTCGTTGCCCTGTTCCATTACCGCCCCTTTTTGGCACCTACCCCGAATCGGAAATAAGCACCGCATTAACCATGATCTTATTTCTGTATGTCTGCCTTCTGCGCAGGTGTGTCAACTGTGCGCGTGGACGTCGGCGTTGAGTCAATCGGCACGCCGGACCAATCGAGCCAGCTGCCGCTGGCGCGTTCATAATTGACCATGGGGTCATAGAGCGCACCGCCATCAAGGCCCAAATCGGTGGCCTCCGCACGGCCCATCGTGGCCAGCAGGGTGAACCCCGCGACATAGGCATTGCGCCGCGCCGTCACCAATTGCACCTGCGCGTTGAGCAATTCCTGCTCCGCGTTCAAAATGTCGAGGATAGTCCGCGTGCCGACGCTATTTTCGGCGCGCACGCCCTCCAGCGATAGTTCCGATGCAGCGACCTGCCGTTCGGAGGATTTGATCACCTCCAACGATGCGCGCCAGCTGCTATAGGCGGACCGCGTTTGCGCAATCACGCTGCGCTCGACCGCGATTTCGCGTTCCTGTGCGGAACCAAGCAACGCCTGCGCTTGCCGAATGCGCGCCGATCCTGCGCCGCCCTGATACAAGGGCACGTTCACCTGCACACCGGCGGTGGTGTCGAAACCGCCCTGTTGGAAGGCGACGCCCGCCACGCTGCTTTCAAAGCTGCCCAGGAAGTTGGAATAGCCGGGCCGGACAAAGGCCGACACGGTGGGCAAACGCCCCGCATTGGCGGCACGGCGGGCGTATTGCGCGCCCTCAATTTCGGCACGCGCGGCAAGCAAATCGGGGTTATGCTCCAACGCAATCGCCACGGCCTCCTCCGGACTGCCCGGCAAATTGGGCAAAGGCGGCGGCGGTTGCAAATTGACCGGAGCCTTACCGACCAAGGCAATGTAATTCTCACGGCTGCGAATCAAATTCGCGCGCGCGGCCTCTAGGTTAGACAGGCCCAGCGCCAAACGCGCCTCCGACTGCGCGACATCGGTGCGAGTCAAATCGCCGATTTCGAAGCGATCCTTCGCCGCCTCAAGGTTCACGGTCAACGCCTGCACGTTTGCCATATTGAGTTCGACCACCGCTTGATCGCGGATGACGTCCATATAGGCCCCGACGACCTGGCTGAATATCGCGCTTTCGGTGGCGCGCAATTGCATGCGGCCGACCTCAACGCGGGAATTGGCGGAGCCGACATTGTTGGTCACCAGTCCGCCTTGATAAAGCGGCACCGATAAAGTGACATTGAGGCCGGCGGAACGGTCCGGCCCGCTGGTGGTGGAGGGCGGCGCGCCAACCACATCGCCCTGCCCACCTTGAATCAGGAATTCGTTATACGTCCCCTGTGCCGTGGCAGACGGACGACCACCGGCCAGCGCCAGCGGCACACCCTCATCGGCGGCGCGCAATTGGGCGCGGGCGGCGGCAATTGTCGGGTTATATTCATACGCCAGGGCCAATGCCTCACGCAGCGTGTCGGCAAAGGCCGGGCCAGAGGCAATACCACCAATCAGGCAGGTTGCGGTTAGAAACCCGACAATGCGTGCCGAACGCCGGGTCGTTAAGGGGCGTTTGTTAAACTGGGGCAGGTTGGTCATTCTTGTTTTCCTTCAATACCGCAAATGACACCGGCCAAATTCGGCGCTTTTATGGCGTCAAAATTGGAAACTGCGCACCTTTTGGAACGCAGCCAATGGGGTCACTTCCATATCGGCAAAATCGATCATGCCAAACGCACCGCCTGCTTTGCGGCCAATGGCAAGGCGGCCAACCGCCCCCTCCATCACGCCGGTGAGCAAGCGGCCATCGTCCGCCAGTTGTTCGATCAACGCCGCACTGACCTCTTCGACTGCCCCATCGATGAGGATTATGTCATAGGGCGCGCCGGCGGCATGGCCGCCCACTAACGCGCCTTCTACGACAGTAATATTGGGATAGATGGACAGCGACTTTTTCGCCGCCGCCGCCAAATCCGCGTCCGATTCGACCATCACGATGGAACCAGCCAATTGCGCCATCACCGCCGCGCTATAGCCCATGCCGCCGCCGATGATCAGCACGCGGTCGGCGGCGCGTGGGTTAGCCTCAATTAACATGCGGCCCAGAACCAGCGGTGGATTAAGCGCGCGGCCATTGCCTAAAGGCACAGCGCGGTCGTTGTAGCAGGTCGATGCCTGGCTTTCCGGCACAAAAGCCTCGCGCGGCACAGCACGAAACGCACCCAGCACTTTTGGGTCATTGACGTCGCAGGTGCGCAGTTGCGAGACTATCATAGCGTCGCGCATTTGCGCATAGCTCGCAGGCGCATCACGCATTATGGCAAAGTCGGACGGGGAAACAGTCATCAATGACGGCCTTATCTGGGCAAAGGGCATGAATTTTCCCTTCACTAAACCGCGCCATCGTTCCCGCCAAGGATTTTGTTGCTTCCCGCGCACCTATTTTGCCCGATGATGTGGCCAAAAGGCGACGCCAATGGTGCAAATTGCGCAATTTTCGGTGAATCACGCGCCGCCATGCGCTTATTTGCTTTATCGAAACGCCCGTCCGGCATATAGGAGCATCGTTGGACGAACGCGCGGGCATTGCTCGCCGACATCCCACATTTGTATCAATAACACATGGAGATATGCCATAGCTGCCCCAGTCAACCGCCGTTCCTTGACCCCGCCTGTCAAAAGCGGACCGCGCTTCAATCAATATATTCAAGCGGACCAAGTCCGCGTTATCGGCGAAAATGGCGAAAATCTGGGCGTTTTATCGACCCGCGACGCAATGGACCGCGCGCGAGATGTCGGCCTGGATCTGGTTGAGATTTCTCCCAACGTCGTGCCGCCGGTTTGCAAAATCCTGGATGTAGGCAAATTCCGTTTCGAAGCGCAGAAAAAGGCGAATGCCGCGCGCAAAACGCAAAAGATTCAGGAAATCAAAGAAATCAAGATGCGTCCCAATATCGACGACCATGACTATATGGTGAAGATGAAGAAGGTGAACGAGTTCATCGAAGAGGGCGACAAGGT
>JBGSSR010000073.1:0-5085 GCA_041736905.1 Sphingomonadaceae bacterium
ATGCCGCCCCTCGGCCAGCCACGCCGCCAGTTTCGCCGGCAAATCGGGCCGCGCATCGGCGGGCGCAATGCGGCAATCGGAGAAACCCTCCGCCAAAGCGCGCGCCTTTAACCTTGCTTCAAGACTGTCGTTGCATGACATATATGCCTGCCTATAACAGGTGGCGTATGATGCAAAGCCCAACGCTTCCGCTAAAATGGAGTGATTGCGCAAACGGGGTCGGAATTTATGACGCACTATGCCTTGGAGGCGCGTGATTTGGTCAAGATGTTCGGCGACCAACGCGCGGTCGATGGCCTCAACTTTGCGGTGCCAGAGGGCAGCATCTACGGGATGCTCGGCCCCAATGGCGCGGGCAAGACGACCAGCTTACGCATGTTGCTTGGCATCATCGACCCCGATGGCGGCGAACGGCGGTTATTCGGCAGCACGCGGCCCTTGGACCATGCGTCGGAGGTCGGTTATTTGCCCGAAGAACGCGGCCTGTATCAATCCATGACTTCGGTCGAAACCATTGCCTTTATGGGCGCATTGCGAGGATTGCCCATTGCCGAGGGACGGCGGCGCGGCGCGGTGTTGATGGAGGAGGCCGGGCTGGGTGAGGCATCCACCAAAACCATCCGCCAATTGTCAAAGGGCATGGCGCAGACGGTGCAATTGCTGGGCACCATAGTGCACGAACCACGCCTGATCGTTCTGGACGAGCCATTTTCGGGCCTCGACGCGCTCAACCAACAAAAACTCGAACGCCTGATTCGCGCGCAGGCCGCCAAAGGCGTGACAGTGATTTTTTCTACCCACGTCATCGCCCATGCCGAACGCTTGTGTGAGCGGGTGGCGATTATCGCCGCCGGAAAATTGCGCTTTGATGGGCTGGTGAGCGAGGCCCGTGACCGATTGCGCCCGCAAGTGCATTTGGAAACGCGCACATTGGACGGCCCATGGCGCGCCGCTTTGCCGCAGGGGACCAAGCCGGAGGGCCATTTCTGGCACTTCACCTTGCCCGAAACCGGCGTGGAGCCTTTGTTGAAGCAACTCATCGATCATAATGCCGGTATCGAATCGCTCTCCATCGAACGCCCCGGTCTGCACGACGCGTTTGTCGCCATTGCGGGCGAAGCGGAGGCCGCGAAAATGGGGCAACAGGCCAGCGAAGGAGCCGTCCAATGAAGGAAATCATCCGCGCCGCATTCGTCATCGCCCGCCGCGATTTCATGGCGATTATCAAGTCGAAGGCGTTTTTCTTCTTCCTGCTAGGCCCACTATTTCCCTTAGCCGTCGGATTGGCGGCAGGAGCCGTGGGCGGATCGGCCATCCGTGACAGTGGCGATCCCATTGTCGGCGTTGCCATGGACAAAGCCAGCTTCGATAAGCTCTCCGCAGCGCGCACCGAAATTGCCGCCGCTTTACCCTCCACATGGATGCCGGAGTTGGAGGCGTTGCCCGATGGCGCGGCTGATGACTCGCAAAAATGGCTGAGCCGAACGGACAAGCCGCTGACCGCCGTCCTGACTGGCACATTATCCGACCCTGTTTTGACGGGTACGGCGCTGAATGGATCATCGACGCAGGAGAAGACGGCACTGCTCCTTGGCATGGCGCGGGAGAGCAACACGCCAAACCCAGCCAAATTGGAAATCCGCGAAATCGGGGGCAGCGCCGATACGGTACGTAGCGCGCGATTGGTGACCGCGCAGGCGGGCCAAAGCCTGCTCTTCCTGCTCACCATGTTGCTGGCGGGGATGGTGCTTTCCAATATGGTGGAGGAGAAATCGAATAAGATTATCGAAATCCTCGCCGCTGCCATCCCGCTGGACTCGGTGTTTTTGGGCAAGTTGTTTGCTATGCTTGCGATGGCGATGGTGGGCATTGTGATTTGGGGCTTAGGCGGCCTCATCGGCGCGTTGGCATTGGGGGCAAACCTGCCAGAATTGCCAGCGCCAGCGGTGGGTTGGCCGGCATTCATCATCCTGTGCATCGCCTATTTCGCCACCGCTTACCTGATTTTAGGTGCGATATTCCTGGGCATCGGATCGCTCGCCAATTCGGTGCGGGAGGTGCAGACGTTGTCGATGCCCGTCACCATGTCGCAATTGGTAGTATTCTTCTACGCCATGTATGTCCTGCCCAAAATGGGCGAGCCGGTCGAGGTTGCAGCGACCATGATCCCGCCGGTTAGTCCCTTTGCCATGGTATCCCGCGCGGCGCAGGATGACCGGCTATGGATTCACGGCGTGGCCATCATCGGCCAATTGCTGTTCGTAATGCTCATCTTGCGCATTGGTGTGATGATGTTCAAACGCAATGTGTTGAAAAGCGGCCAATCGGGCGGGTTCGTTGCGGCGATGAAGGCGGCTTGGTCAAGATAAATGGGTCGCGTTAGTCGGGGACCCGTGACACCAACAACTTGTCAATTTTACGCCCGTCCATATCGACCACTTCAAAACGCCAGCCTTGATCGGTGAATACGTCGCCTTCATCGGGAAGGCGGCGCAGAACCTCAAGCACATAACCCGCCGTGGTCGCATATTCGCGGTCCTCGTGTAGATCGATGCCCAACCGGTCGGCCATCATGTCGGCCGCCATCGCGCCACCGATGAGCAGCGATCCATCCTCGCGTTCAATGACGGAGGGCGCCGCGCCATCGGTCTGATCCGACGCAAACTCCCCCGCAATCGCGGCAAGCAAATCGTTAGGGGTCACAATCCCCTCAAAATGGCCGTACTCGTCATGGACGAGCAGCATCGGCACCTCGGCCTTGCGCAGGATTTCAAGGCCGTCCATCGCGTCCAATTGGTCGGGCACAATCTCCGCTTTGCGCATCAAATCGCGCAGTTCCAGTTGCAACCCGCGAATTTGCGCCGCCACAATATCGCGCGCCTGCACCACGCCGATGATGTTATCAACGCTGTCCTCCGCCACGGGAAGGCGCGTGTGCGGGCTGTCCAACAGCTTGGTTTGGATTTCCTCTGGCGTTGCCGTCACCATCAACCAATCGACTTCCGGGCGCGGAGTCATGACTTCGCGCAAGGGGCGGTCGGCCAAGCGGACGACGCCGGCAATAACTTGCCGCTCATGTTCCTCAATCACGCCCGCATGGGTGGCCTCGGTAAAGATGAGTTGCAATTCCTCCGCCGACAATGCCCCCTGCCCGTCGCGTTTCAGGCCGATAAGCCTGAAAATCAGGCGGGTGGAGCTATCCAGCATCCAGACAAAAGGTGCAGCTGCCTTGGACAACCACAACATTGGCTTGGCCATCAACAACGCGATGCGTTCCGGCGCGATGAGGGCGATTTGTTTCGGGACCAACTCACCCGCGACTAAAGATAAATAGGTCGTGATGCCAATCACGGCGGCAAAGCCAAGGGTTTGAGCCATTTCACCATCAATGCCAAACCATAGCACCAACCTCTGCGCAACGGGGTCGCCCAAGGACGCGCCGGAATATGCACCGTTGATGACGCCAATCAGCGTGATACCAATTTGCACTGTGGACAGAAACTTGCCGGGGTCTTTCGCCAAATCCAGCGCGACCCGCGCGCTGCCATTGCCGTCATCCGCCAACACCGCCAGCCGACCGCTGCGCGCGGAAACGATGGCGAGTTCGGACATAGCGAACAAGCCGTTGAGCAAAATCAGCGCCATAATGATGGCGGCATCACTCCATGGAAATGGTGAAAGGTCGGGCATATCTAATTTGGCCCTTACCCGACTCGGGGCAGAAAACACAATAACTCAATATTATTTGGTGCGTGTGAAACGATTTTACATGGAAAAGTTCGCTACCCGAAGCCGCGGTAATGCGCGGGGTTTGTCACTTCGTCCCGACGACTTGTATGAAACACAACGATACGGTCATTTACCATTCATTATGCCTGTGCAACCTTTCTGCCTACACCGCGTTTGGGTTGCAAGAGCTCAGGATAATTGGGCCAGAAAGGAAATATTTATGAAAACCAACAAATTCACCGCATTGCTCGCCGGGGTTGCACTCACCGCAGGTCTTGGCGCATGTGTTACCGACCCTGTTACGGGGAAAAAGTCGGTGTCGAAGGCCGCTATTGGCGGCGTTTTGGGCGCCGGTCTTGGCTATTTGGCGGGCGACCTCATCGGTGGCCGTGGCGACCGGACCGAAAAAATCGTCGGCGTCGGCGTTGGTGCTGTCGCGGGCGCTGGCATTGGCTATTATATGGACCAGCAGGAAAAGAAGCTGCGCGAACAAACCGCCGGAACCGGCGTGGATGTTATCCGCGATGGTGACCGACTAATCCTCGACATGCCGTCGGGCGTGACATTTGACGTGGACAGCTACACCATTTCGCCCGCGTTCATGAGCACGCTGGACCAAGTGGCCGGAACGTTGAACCAATATGAATCGACCTACATCGATGTCTATGGCCACACCGATTCGACGGGTTCGGACGCATACAACCAAACCTTGTCAGAACGTCGCGCGCAGGCCGTGGCGAACTACCTCGCAAGCCGTGGCGTGAAGCCAGAGCGTATGGCGACGAAGGGTTTTGGCGAGAGCCAGCCTAAGGCTACCAACACGACCGAGGCCGGCCGTTCGGAAAACCGCCGCGTTGAAATCTTGCTGGTTCCCATCACCCAGGACGACGTTGCCGGAAACTAAGTCGGCAGGCTTGCGAACACATTTTACCCCGTCGGAGCAATCCGGCGGGGTTTTTGTTGCCCGTCGCCCGCACATAAAAAAGCCGCCACGGGTGCAAACACGGGTGGCGGCTAAGGCTTGAGTCGGGAGACGAAGCGCGACTGCGCGCCGTCCCTTTGAACGTAAGCGATTTGGGCTAGGCTTCTTTGACGCACATCAAATTGGCCGGAATTAAGGTGTTTTATCGGAACGGCACCGACAGGAAATCAGGAACGGGACCGTTCCATTCGCCAGGCTTAGAGGGTTGCTCATAAGCAGGCTCCGGCGCGCGGACATCGCGCACTTGACCTGAACGTGATGCAGGTTCAGCACGCGGTTCGCGTGGCGCGCGTTCCTCTCTGGGGGCGCGCTCTTCTCTAGGCGCACGTTCTTCCCGCGGCGGCCTTGCGTCACGGGCCGGTCTAGCCTCCCGC
>JBGSSR010000324.1:0-1528 GCA_041736905.1 Sphingomonadaceae bacterium
ACGAAAAACGTCAGGAAGGCGGAGATGAAGAGTTCAAGCATGGCCCGCTCTTACTGGCCCGCAGGGACTTCGTCCATGATTACTGAGTCGAAGCTTTTGCCATTCCAAAGGCTGACTTCTATCCGCCGGCTGTCGTCGGGGCGCACGGTGCTGACAAAACGAAGGCTTTGGTCGCGGGATAGGCCGACCTTCATATCTTCACCAACATTGGGCGCCGTGAGCGGCACGCTGGGCTTGCCTTCGCAAGACGCGATGCGGGTTTCCACCGTATCTAATCCCATCCGTTTTGCCGATGGGGTAAAGTCGTGGGAAAGCACCCACATCCATTGACCACGCAAATTTTTGGCCCAAATCGTTGTGAAGGCCTTGGGTTCAGCGTTCGTTTGCGTCGTTAGCCCGGTGGTTGCGGCAAAGCGGCCATCGCAGGACATAAACACACTGCTGACTTCGCGCTTGCTATTCGAAGGCAGGCCACGGGGTATCCCCATGAGCCAATCGCTAACCAAGACCCGGCGTGGTCTGAAAGATTCAGCGGATTTGTCAGCAGTTTTTCGAGTGGCGTTCCAAAGACCCTCATCTTGGATTAATCGGCCGAATGCGATTTCCGCCGCCACAACGTCGCCGGGCGATGCGGTGAATTGATAGGGCTTACCGCCGCGCTCGACAATCGGCTCCGGCGGCGGGGCGCTGCTTGCACAGGCAGCCAAGGGTAGCAGAGCGAGGGCAGCGATGCAGCGTTTCATTCAAAGTCCTTCGGGGTCGGCCAAACCGGCACGGCGGTGCGCGGCGACCAAGGTGTTGCGCAGCAGCACGGCAATGGTCATCGGCCCAACGCCGCCGGGCACGGGGGTGATGGCCGAAACATGGCCGAGGCTTTCATCAAAAGCAACATCGCCGACCAAACGCCCCTTCGCGCCTTCGCTCACAGGCGCAAGGCGGTTGATGCCGACGTCAATGACGACCGCGCCGTCTTTCAGCCAATCGCCCTTCACCATTTCCGCACGGCCCACGGCGGCAACGACAATATCCGCGCCGCGCACGACATCGGGCAAGTTGCGGGTGCGGGAGTGCGCGAGGGTGACGGTGCAATTCTCACCCAGCAGCAATTGCGCCATCGGCTTGCCCACGATGTTGCTGCGCCCGACGACGACGGCGTTGAGGCCGCTCAAATCGCCGAGTTGATCTTTGAGCAGTATCAAGCAGCCTAAAGGCGTGCAGGGGACCAGCGCCTCCTCACCCACCGCCAATTTGCCCGCATTGACCACGTGGAAACCGTCCACATCCTTCGCCGGATCAATCGCGGCAATCACGGCCTTGTCGTCCAAATGCGCGGGCAGGGGCAGTTGGACAAGGATACCGTCCACTGCCTCATCCGCGTTCAATTGTTCAACCAACGCGATGAGCGTGGCGGCATCGGTTTCGGCGGGCAGGCGGTGCTCAAAGCTTTCTATCCCCGCCGCGACGCACGCCTTATGCTTGGAACCGACATAGACCTGGCTCGCCGGATCGGCACCGACCAGCACCACCG
>JBGSSR010000102.1:0-1540 GCA_041736905.1 Sphingomonadaceae bacterium
AATTCGGAACCGAGGAACAGCAGCAACGGATGATCCCGCGCATCCTGTCCGGTGAGCAGAAAATGTGCTTTGCCGTGACGGAGCCGAATGTGGGGCTGGACACCACATCGCTTAAAACACGCGCCGAAAAGGTCGATGGCGGTTACCTCGTCAATGGTGAGAAAATCTGGATCACCAACGCGCATGTCGCGGACAAGATCATGCTGCTGGCCCGCACCACGCCTTTGGATCAGGTGACGAAAAAGACGCAAGGACTGTCCTTGTTCTTCACCGATTTGGACCGCAGCAAGGTCGAAACCCGCCTCATCCCCAAAATGGGGCGCAGCGCGGTGGGATCGAACATGCTGTTCGCGGCCGACTGGTTCATTCCGGAAGAGGACCGCATCGGCGCGGAGGGCGACGGCTTCAAAATTATCCTCAACGGGTTGAACCCCGAGCGCATTTTGCTGGCCGGAGAGGCCGTGGGACTGGGCCGCATCGCTCTCGCCAAGGCATCGCGCTACGCCCGTGAACGCATCGTCTTTGGCCGCCCCATTGGACAAAATCAGGGCGTTGCGCATCCTTTGGCGAAGGCATGGATGCAGTTGGAGGCCGCTAACCTGATGGTGCTCGCCGCCGCCCATAAATTCGACGCGGGCGAGGAATGCGGGGTTGAGGCGAACTCAGCCAAATATCTAGCGGCGGAGGCTGGATATTTCGCCTGCGAAACCGCCATAATGTCGATGGGCGGCATGGGCTATGCCAAGGAATATCATGTCGAACGATACTTCCGCGAAGTCATGATCCCCCGCATTGCGCCGGTCAGCCCACAGATGATATTGAATTTTATCGCGGAACGTGTGCTAGAACTGCCGAAATCTTACTGATAGAACGGACCCATTATGACAAACCCCCCGCTCAAAATGCGCAGCTGGCTATTCGCCCCCGGCGATAGCGACAAGAAGATGGGCAAGGCCGCCGACAGCGCCGCCGATGTGGCCATTTTCGACCTTGAAGACGCGGTGACGGAAGAGAACAAGCCCGCCGCACGGACCATGGTGCGGGAGTTTCTCGCCGGTAAATCGGACACTGAAAAAGCCCGCCTATTCGTGCGCGTCAATCCAATGGATGGGCCGCATACGCTTACCGACCTCGCCGCCATCATGCCCGCAAAGCCCGGCGGTATTATGTTGCCTAAGGTGTTTGGCCGCCCCGATGTTGAACGGCTTGACCATTATTTGTCGGCGTTGGAGGCCGCGCATGGCATCGCGCAAGGCACCACCAAAGTCATCGTTCTCGTCACAGAAACCGCCGCCGCCATGTTCACAACGGGCGATTATAAGGGCGCGCCGCGCGTCATTGCGCTGACCTGGGGGGGCCGAGGATCTGGCCGACTCTATCGGCGCGAGCAGCAACCGCAACGATGACGGCTCCTACGGCTTCACCTATGAATTGGCGCGCAGCCTATGCCTGCTTGGCGCGGCCACCGCCGAAGTCGCGGCGATTGAGACGATACAGGGTGATTTCCGCGACTTGGACGGCTTAAAAGTCCGCGCCGAAA
>JBGSSR010000103.1:0-3387 GCA_041736905.1 Sphingomonadaceae bacterium
CGCTCGCCACCACCCGCGAACCGCACGTGACGGAGCGGCACTCCGCTTCTCCGTCGGCGTCCGCCAACCGCCCCGCCACTGGTAGGCTGCTTGCGAGCCTTAAAATATCGCGGGTGTAGAGGGTGGAAACGCTGGCCATACCTCCACCTAATGCGCGCACACCCTAATTGCCAGTCTTGCAATAACGGGCCGACGCTTTACGGGAGTCGCCAACATTCATGAAAGGATTTCCCATGCGCCCATCCGGACGCGCGCCAGACCAAATGCGCGCCATCACCATCGAACCCGGCTTCACCAAACATGCCGAGGGGTCGTGCCTCATCAGCTTCGGCGACACCCGCGTTTTGTGCACCGCCAGCGTTGAGGAGCGCGTGCCCCCCTTCCTGCGCGGCAAGGGTGAGGGCTGGGTCACCGGCGAATATTCCATGCTGCCCCGCGCCACCCACACCCGCGGCTCACGCGAAGCGGCCAAGGGCAAACAATCCGGCCGGACGCAGGAAATTCAACGCCTTATCGGGCGGTCGCTCCGCGCCGTTGTCGATATGAAGAAATTGGGTGAGCGGCAAATCACGCTGGATTGCGACGTGATACAGGCCGACGGTGGCACGCGCACCGCGTCGATTTCCGGCGCATGGGTCGCGTTGCGCATCGCCATCGACAAATTGATGGCCGAGGGCAAAATCAGCGAAGACCCGATGCTGGGCCGTGTCGCCGCTGTGTCCTGCGGCATTTGCGAGGGCACGCCGGTGCTCGACCTTGACTATGTCGAGGACAGCGCCGCCGACGCCGACGCCAATTTCGTCCTAATCGAGGGCGGCCAAATTGCCGAGGTCCAAGCCACCGCCGAGGGCGCGACCTATGATGAGGAGGCGTTGCTGCGCCTGCTGCGCCTCGCCCGCATGGGTTGCGATGAAATCTTCGCCGCGCAAGCAAAGGCGACGGGGCGGTAACTTATGAGGAAGTTGCTTCCCGGCCGCATGGTTCTTGCCACCCACAACGCGGGCAAAGTGCGGGAAATCGCGGCGCTGCTTGGTCCCTATGGCATGGACATGGTGTCGGCGGGCGAATTGGGCCTGCCTGAGCCAGAGGAGACGGGGACGACCTTCGCGGAAAATGCGTTGCTAAAGGCCCGCGCGGCGGCGGAGGCGTCTGGCCTGCCCGCGATTGCGGATGACAGCGGGCTTTGTGTGGCGGCACTGGGTGGACAGCCAGGCGTCTACACCGCCGACTGGTCGGAAGTGCAGGGTTTTGAGGGCAACGCCGCCCACCCCGCTGGCAGCCGCGATTGGTATATGGCGATGGGGAAGGTTGAGGGGCGGCTGGCCGAGTTGGGGCCGGATGTGGACCGCAGCGGATATTTCATTTGCACATTGGCCGTTGTGTGGCCGGATGGCGAGGAAGCCGTATTTGAAGGCCGCGTGCATGGCACGCTCACTTGGCCGCCGCGTGGGACATTGGGGTTCGGCTATGATCCCGTGTTCGTGGCGGAGGGCTACGACCGCACCTTCGCGGAAATCGATCCCGCCGAAAAACACGCAATCAGCCACCGCGCCGATGCATTTGCGAAGTTGGTCGCGGCGTTATTCTAACGCCAAAGCCGCCTGCGCCACCGGCGCGTAGCTCATCCGGTGCAGCGGCGTCGGGCCAAACTGGCGCAAGGCCTCGCGGTGTTCCGCCGTGGGATAGCCCATGTTGCGATCCCACCCGAACGCTGGATAATCCTTCGCCGCTGCCTTCATAATCCGGTCGCGATGTTCCTTCGCCAATATCGAAGCCGCGCTGATGCAGGGATGAATGGCATCCCCACCCACCACAGCGCGCGCGGTATAATTCCATTTCGGCAAGCGATTGCCATCGACCAACACCTCAACTGGCGCGCCGATTTGCGCCTCGAGCGCATCGACCGCGCGCGCCATGCCGGCCATGGTCGCGTGTAATATATTCAGACGGTCGATTTCCTCCGGCGCGACCTCCACCACGGCAAAGGCGCATCGTTCCAATATCTGCGCCTCTAACACCGCACGACGCGGCGCAGAAAGTTTCTTGCTATCGTCCAAGCCGTCAATCCCGCCCGCACACAACAACACAGCGGCGCACACCACGGGTCCGGCCAACGGCCCGCGTCCGGCCTCATCAACGCCGAAGATCATGGGGCCGGAATGCAGATCGGTGCTAATCACTGCGCCTCGGTAGGATTGACCAAATAGGGCAAGCCCTGCATTTCAAAATAGGCGCCCCCCGCCCGGTCGGCAGTGAATTGCAATTCCATTTCCACCGCTTGCCCGCACATGACGAAGGTCCAGCGTTCCTCCCACAGGCCCGTCATGTGCACGCCGAACCACTCCTGCCCCAAATCGGCATCGCGCGCCATTTCGTAAACAGTTAAATCGGCAAAATCCATCGTGTAGCAGTCAATTTTCATGGACTTCGCAAAGGCGGGCGCGGCGCGTTGCAATCCGCCTTGCACATCGGACATCAGGCTGGGCCAGCTTAGCGCCTCCCCGCGATAGACCAATTGTCCGCCTGCCAATTGCCCGTCTTTTTCCAATACCATGACGTTGTAGACCGTGTCGCCTGTGCATTGCGGCACCGTTGCCGACACCAACCACACGCGGTCGGCCTTCCCCGATTTCATGAAATTTCCGGCCAGTCGGTCCATCGGGATGGCGCGCGACTGCACAATTTGCGTGTCTGCCTTCGCGCATAAGGCCCCCGCGACCAGCAGGGTTGGGCCGACAAATTGCTTCGCTTTCGCATCGGGCAAGGTCCAATCACCAAACTTCGCCACCAACGGCGCGGGCGGCGGTCCGGCGAGCGGGTCTTGCGTATCCGACGCGGCCAAGGGGGTTGCCATGGCCAACAGGGTCAGCATCCACGCTGCCATTTTGCCCATATGTATCAATCGCATCGCGCCCTCCTATTGTGGTTAAATGGGTTAAGCCTCCAACCGCCACGGCGGAAAGCGGCGGTATTCGCCCGCTTGATACAGGCATAAGGCGTTGCCCGCAGGATCGGTCACCCTTGCCTCACGCCAACCCCAATCCTCATCACGCGGCAGTTGGTCGAACCGCACGCCCTTGCGTGACAGATACGCCGCCCATGCGTCGAGTGCGCCGCTTTCGAGATAGGTCACGCCGACGCCTGCTGCACCATCGTCAACATGGATGGAGAGCGTGATGCCATTCGCCGCCTCAAAACGGGCGTAGCCATTGGATGGGCTATCGACGATTTGGGTGAGGCCGAGCAGGCGGTAAAACGCGACACTGCGCTCATACTCGCGCGCGGGCAGCGTGATTTGATTGAGCGCGGGGCCAGTGAACAGGCCATCGTTGCGCACCGCCTGATGCCCCATCGGGCCATGACCGCCTCCGAAACCGGGGGCGTTGA
>JBGSSR010000139.1:0-11657 GCA_041736905.1 Sphingomonadaceae bacterium
CCAGTCCGGCTGAGGCGCAAGTCGGTCGTTATACCACCGACGTGCCGCTGACCACGGTTGAGGTTGATTGTGTCAACAATGTGCAGGAGGCCTGCCTTGTCGCATTTCTGCGCTATCATCAGGGGACCGGTGTCGCCGCCAATCCGGTAAAGGCGGAGTTTTATATGAAACGTTCCTGCCTCACCGGATCGGGCATCGCGTGCGCAGCCTATGCCACGATTTTGGAAAACAAGTCCGAGTCAAAAACGGCGGCGGCACGTGCCGAGGTTATTAAATATGCGGATATGGCGTGCAAGCTGGGCGAGCAAGGCAGTTGCAAGCAATCGGCGCGGTTGAAGGCAGAAACGACGCCCGCCGTCGCCCCTAAAGCAGCGCCGAAAGCCATCGCCGCCGCACCTACCCCGAAACCCGCCACAACGGCGCCGAAACCAGCTGCTGCGAAACCCGCCGCGCCGTCCGCCGTTAAAGGGCTCACCATGGCGCAATTGGATACCAACTGCGCAGCCAACCAAAAGGACAGCTGTGTCGAGGCGATGATGCGGTATAATTCCGGCGTCGGCGTGGCGAAGGATCCGGCAAAGCGAGATTTTTACCTTCGCCGATCGTGCGAAACCAAACATGGGCCGTCGTGCACCACGTATGGCTATGAGATGAGCCAGAAACCCGGCGGCACGCAATTTCAAACCAAGCGCATCGTTGCCGATTATGCGTGGCAGGGTTGCGTTGCCGGCGATGCCGATGGATGCAAATTGGGGGTGCAATATGTCACCGACAAATCGGTGCTCTATGGCGACCGCAATAAGGAATATGATATCCTGTTCGGTGCCTGCAACGCCGACTATGTTTATGGTTGCTCTAGCGGCGCCTATTGGGCGCAAACCGACCAAGATTACCGCCTTGCCGCCAAAGCATCCGATCGGGCGTGCGCCTTAGGAGACAAAAGCTATTGCGGCAAATCGCGAGAGTTCGTGCCCCTGATCCAAAAACAGGATATGCGCGCAGAGGGCGTGGAATATGCGCGCAAAACGGGCGATTATGCGGGGGCGGTCGCCTATTTCATGACCAACGACCGCGACCGGGTGACGATTGCCAAAATCCTGCGCATTGCGGGGCCGACGGGTATTCAGAAATTGGATGATTGGGACATTGAGGTGTTGGACAGTTGGCAATGGCGGATTTCTGATATTCATCAGGATTTTTCACCTTAGCTTTTTCAACCGCCTCGGTTAGCTTGGTGAGTTGGCTCAAAAACAAGGGATGCGCATAAAGCGTCCAACCATTGACGGTTATCATGTGCGTAGCAGGATAGCGTTAAAGCGAAACATCGCCGTCAATCTCATCATCGAGATTGACATCTATGCCATCGACCAGTGCCACTATACGCTTTGCCAAGTCAGGCGACAGCGCGCGGATCTTCTGCGGTTGGTGCCTAATATCATTGGCAAGAAACCCCAAAAAAGCCGCAATGGACAGGTCTTCGCTATCATCTGCACGCGATAACATCACGCCATCCTCGCCCACATGATAGGCGATACGCCCACCATAATCGACGCCCAAGGCCTGACGCACGGCTTTCGGAACCGTGGTTTGGCCCTTTGCTGTAATTGTGCTTAGTGCAACACCCATGTTGAAATCCCTTCAAACATACAAAGTAAGGAAAAATCCTTACTTTGTATGTTTGAAAGCTGCTGCTGAGAGGCTTCAATGGTGGTCGTCATTTTGCTGGTAAATGCGGGAATAGCACATTCAATCGCCACAAACGTGAATTTATCTTTGACATCCAACATTAGGGCGTTAACAGCGGGCGAGAGGAAACCCGCAGCGGCTGTGTCGACACGGGAAGTTATCTACAGGAAACTTCGCCTAGGCACAGCAAATGAAGTGGGGGGTATAGGCTGGGGTATAATTCGAAGGTCGGCAAAATTTAGGTATATTTTTCATATACTTAAACAACCATTTCGAATCCAGCCCTGTCCACCACCTTCTCGCCCGCTTCGGTTGGCGCGATGGACTGGCACCCGAAAGGGCGCTTAGCTCAGTTGGTAGAGCATCTCGTTTACACCGAGAGGGTCAGCGGTTCGAGCCCGTTAGCGCCCACCAGTCCCCCTCAATTCAAACCACCCGCCCAACAAAAAACCCCACCATCGCTGGCGGGGTCTTGTGTTGTTTCGCGCTTCACTTAGCTGCAACGGCAGCTTGGTTTCGCCTTTGGCTTAGCCTTCGCCTTCACATAGCGTTTTTTCTTCGGTGCCACGGTGTAATATTCGGTTTCGGTCACCGTTGTGGTGGTTTCGGTGTAGGAACCACCGCCACCGCCCGCGTTCACCACCACGGTCGTCGTCATCGGCTGCGTTTGCTGCGCTTGTGGATAGACGACATAATACATCGGTTGCTGCACCGGATAATAGGCCGGTTGCATGACCATTTGCCCGCCGTGTTGCTGACCCCCATGTTGCTGACCATTATGGTGCGGCGGGGCCGGACGGTAATGCTGTTGCGGTTGCGGCGCGGGGTAATAAGTCGCCTGCGGTTGCGAAGTGGTCACGTGGACTTCTTTATACTCCACATATTCCGGCTGTACGCCCTTGGAATAGCCCTTCCCCTTGCCACTCGTCCCGCATCCGGCGCGGCCCGAACGGTCATAGACTTGCCCGCTCGATTGATACGGCGCGTCGCACGGATCATTGGATGGCGCGTTGCTGACCGGTTGATAGGTGTAGGCTGGCTCGTCATAGGTCGTGCCATAAGGCGCAGGCGTCGGGCCGGTTCCGGCATAGACCGAGCCATCCTCTTCCCATGCCATATCATCCTCAACCACCACCGATTCGCCATATTCGGCGTCGGCGTAGCTGTCGCCATAGTTTTCCCATTGCACATTGGGTTGCGCCTGAACAACATAGCCGCGCGGGTCGGTCAGCACGGCGTCGTCATAATAACGCACCCATTGATACCCCTGTTGCGGGGCCTGAAAACCGTAGTTGCTATAGTTCACGATATAATAGCTGGGGTTCACCCAATAACGCGGCAATTGATAGCCGACGAAGGGGCGTTGATATCCCTGCCAACCGCCGGGCGCGCGATGGCCAGCGTGCCAGCGGCCCTGAACCCGTGGCCCCCAATTATGGCCGCGCCGTTGGTGGTTGCCGCGCATTTGGACTTGCGGGCGATGCGCACCCTGTCCTCCACGAACGTGCCCGCCGCGGCTGCCTTCACGCGCCTGTTCCTGCATCACATCGGTATTCTTACCGTTCGAGACAAAGGCGTCTGCACCGGTCGATACGGAAAGGGCCAATACGGCAACGCCGGCCAAAATTGCGGTTTTCATGGGTCAAAATCTCCTGCACCTGAACACCCGCGTGAGGAACCGCCCCCGATTGGGCACCGCGCGAGTCTGTATCGGTTAAGACTTTCTTTACCAGATGTGGGGGCGTCGTGGCAAATAACGCCTTGTAACGCGGGGGACCGAACAAGCGCCTGTCCCTTTTTGGGGCAGTGCGCCGGACCACCGCGTGCGCAATAACCCGCGCTTTCTTGCGCCACAGCCGGACAAACTGCCGGAAAAGCAACGCTCTGTTAACGCTAAATGGTTAGAGCGGGGTAAGCATATTCTCCCGTTGAGGACCAACTAAGTGGCCCACCCGCATAAGAAATACGTGATTATCGGCATCGCCATTGCCGTCTTGGTGCTCGCGCTCATCGTGTTTAGCGCGCTGAGCCGGGGGCAACAGGGGACCAAAACCCTGACGCAAGGGGAATATAAGGCCGAGTTGAACGCGAAACTGGTCGAACTCCATGACACCGCAAAGGCCAACCCCGACGACATCCGCGCGCGCAATGCTTTGGGCGATATGCTCTATTATCTGGAACGCTTTGAAGAGGCGGAGCAGGTGTGGTTGGCCTCGTTGGAGATGAACCCTAATCAACCGATGGTATGGTCGATTGTCGGGGAGGCGCGGATTAAGCGGTATAAGGGCATGGGCTATCCCCCCGCCGCCATCGCCGCGTTTCAAGAAGCCCTAAAACACGACCCAAAGGACGACCGCGCGCGCTTCTTCATGGCGATGCACGCCGCCAATCAGGGGCAGTTTGACGCGGCATTGGTCACTTTGCGCGAATTATCGGCCAGTGCGTTGCCCGAATCCATGACCAAAACGGCGGCAGAGCGGGGCATATTGGACATTGAGGCCAAGCGCCCGCGCTGACCCTTAATCGCTAAACTCCCGCACCGTATAGATGCTGCCATAATACGACAGCGACGTGTAGCCCGCATAGGGCGACGCATAATAATAGCCCGAACTAAAGGTCGGCGAAAACGCGGCGTGCGAATCGAATACCGGCGGCGGCGCGGTTGGGGCGGCGGCGGTTGAGGTGGCGGTGACGGTCGGGTCAGGCACGGTCGCAGCATCCGTTGGCGCAACTTGCGTAACCGGCGCGCCCTGCTCAGCGGCCAATTCCGGCGCAACCCCGCCATCGGGGGCAGCAGGCACAGCGGCGATGATCAGGGCAAGGGCCGCGATTTTATACGTCATCCGAAATCCTTTCCGCCATTGCAAAGGGGCGCGCCCGAACAGCGCCACCACGGGGGCAGCGTGTCCCATCGCCCTAACACCTGCCCCTTAACATCGCGATAATCGCGTAGCTGCATGCGGCGCCTGAATGGGGCGGGGCTATTGGGGGACGCGTGTGAGCCTCTTGACGCAATAGCCTATTGACGGCCCCGATGCTAAGTGTATGGAGGCGGAACACCGCAGGAAGGCCCGATGGCGGAGTGGTGACGTAGCGGACTGCAAATCCGTGCACGCCGGTTCGATTCCGGCTCGGGCCTCCATTTTTTCTCTTAAATTGTATCCTGCAACACAATCGCGTATTGGGCGTAGGCGGGCAGTATATCGCCAACCGCCAGAGCAATGCGTTGCTGAGTCAAAAGGTCATGGCCATGGATTGCCACGCCCAAATCGACCGGAATCGCCGCCGCTTCGCCCGCCATATTGGCGAGGACCAGCAATCGCTGCCCCTCAAACTCGCGCAGATACGCTACGATATTGGGGTACTCGGGACATAGCATCGTGAAGCGGCCCGACCGGATAATCGGATGCGCCCGCCGCAGTGTGATGAGCCGCCGATAATGGTGAAACACGCCATCTGGGTCGGCACGGCTCTCCTCGACATTGATCGTCGCACAATTAGGGTTAATACTGATCCACGGCTCCCCGTCGGTGAAGCCAGTTTTGGCCTTCGCCGTCCATTGCATCGGCGTGCGGGCGTTATCGCGGCTGTTCGCGCGTGCACCGGCCAGAAACGCCTCCTCTGCCATCCCCGCCGCCATTTGCAACGTGTAGAAATTCAACGTTTCGACGTCGTGATATTGGTCGATGGATTTAAAGCCGACATTGGTCATGCCGATCTCCTCCCCCTGAAAGACGAACGGCGTCCCCTCCATCATGTGCAACACCGTGGCCAGCGCCTTGGCCGAGGCCACGCGGTGCGCGGCATCGTCGCCGTAACGCGACACGCATCGGGGCAAGTCGTGGTTGCCCCAGAACAGCGAATTCCAACCCTTGCCATGCAAAGCCGTCTGCCACCGCGCAAAGACGGATTTCAGCGCCACCCAGTCAACGGGTTTCGGCCCCCATTTGCCGAGCGATTCGTCCCAAAGCCGCGTGACGTGCTCAAATTGGAAAACCATGGACAGTTCCCGGCGCGCCGGATCACTATACAGCGGCGCGTTTTCGGGCGTAGCGCTCCATGTTTCGCCCACAGTCATCACGTCCCGCCCAGCAAAGGTCGCCGCGTGCATTTCTTGGAGGTAAGCGTGGACCATCGGGCCATCGGCGGCGATGCCGTTTTCCGGTTCCTTGCCAATCAAGTCGATGACATCCATGCGGAAACCGGCAATACCCTTGTTTAGCCACCAATTCATCATCGCATATACATCGGCGCGCAGAGCGGGGTTGGCCCAGTTTAAATCCGGCTGCTGCGGCGCGAACAGGTGGAAATAATATTGGCCGCTGGCCTCATCCTTCGTCCATGCTGGCCCGCCAAAGGTGGATTCTATGGCGGCAGGCGAACTGGGTTCCGGCGAGGTGTCGCGCCAGATATAATAATCGCGATAGGGGCAACTGGGGTCCGCAATCGCAGTTTGGAACCAAGCGTGTTGATCCGAGGTGTGGTTCACCACCAAATCCATCACGATGCCGATGCTGTGGTCGCGCGCCTCCGCAATTAGGCGCTCCATATCGGCCATCGTGCCGAAAATCGGGTTGATTGCCTGATAATCGGAAATATCATAGCCATGATCGACCATGGGGGAGGCATAGACAGGCGACAACCAAATGAACCCGATACCGAGTTCGGCCAGATAGGGCAATTTCGAGATAATGCCCGGAATATCGCCAATGCCGTCGCCATTGCTGTCGCAAAAACTGGCCGGATAGATTTGATAGCCGACGGCGAATTTCCACCATGGTTCGTTGGCTATAATCACCTGCTTTTCCATCTATCCATCCCTGATTGCGGTTAGGGTCAATATTTTGCCGCCCTAATGCTGCAATGTCATGACCATCACGAATAAAGTGACAGAAAATGCAATCGATTGCAATACAGTCAAATCGGTGAATAACCCCACCCCCATAGACTCCCCTGCCCCCACGCGCTAAGGGCCGCGCATACATCTATAGGGGGCCTTTATGACGACCAATCCAGCCATCAAAACCGCGCTTTTGTCGGTATCTGACAAGACCGGCATCATCGATTTCGCGCGCGCGCTTGTCGAACGCGGCGTGACCCTCATCTCCACCGGCGGGACGGCGAAGGCGATACGCGACGCTGGGCTGGACGTGGCGGACATTTCCGACATCACGCACTTTCCCGAAATGATGGACGGGCGGGTGAAGACATTGCATCCCATGGTCCACGGCGGCTTGCTGGCGGTGCGCGACAATCCCGAGCACGTCGCGGCGATGGCGGAGCATAACATCGGCGCCATCGATCTGGTCGTGGTCAACCTCTACCCCTTTGAGGCGACGGTGATGCGCGGGGCTTCGCGGGACGAGATCATCGAAAACATCGACATCGGCGGGCCGAGCATGGTGCGCAGCGCGGCGAAGAACCACGCCTTTGTCACCATTTTGACCGACCCCGTGGATTATGCGCGCACCTTGGAAGAAATGGACGCCAATGCGGGCGCGACCACCTTCGACTTCCGCCGCCAATGCGCAGCCACGGCCTATGCGGCGACCGCGGCTTATGACGGCATGATCAGCCAATGGTTCGCCTTCGCCGATCAAGGACAGATGTTCCCCGACTTTCTCGCCGTCAACGGCCACCGCGCCGCCGAACTCCGCTATGGCGAGAACCCCCACCAACTGGCCGCGCTCTACACCCCCGTCGGCCCCCACGCGCGCGGCATTGCGCAGGCGGAGCAGGTGCAGGGCAAAGAGCTATCCTACAACAACTACAACGACGCCGACGCGGCGTTGGAATTGGTCAGCGAGTTTCGCGATGGCCCGCCGACCGTCGTCATTGTCAAACACGCCAACCCGTGCGGCGTTGCGTCGGGCGCGACCCTGATTGAGGCCTATCAGGCGGCGTTACAATGCGACAGCGTGTCGGCTTTCGGCGGCATCGTCGCGGTCAACCGGCCCTTGGATGGGCCAACGGCGGAGGCCATCACCGAAATCTTTACAGAGGTCGTCGCGGCCCCCGCCGCCGATGATGCGGCGCGCGCGGTGTTTGCGAAGAAGAAAAACCTGCGCCTGCTCATCACCGGCGACCTGCCCGATGCGCGGCGTGGCGGCCTTAGCGTGAAGCCAATTACCGGCGGGTTGTTGGTGCAAAGCCGCGACAATGGCTTTGTGGCGGATGCGGACTTTAAGGTCGTCACCAAACGCGCGCCAAGCCCGCAGGAACTCGCCGATTGCCGCTTCGCCTGGACCGTGGCGAAGCATGTGAAATCGAACGCGATTGTCTATGTAAAGGACGGCGCGACGGCGGGCATTGGCGCGGGGCAAATGAACCGGCGGGATAGTGCACGGATTGCGGCGGTCAAAGCGGCCGAAGCGGCGGAAACCTATAATTGGGCCGCCCCCCGCACCATCGGCAGCGCAGTGGCATCCGATGCCTTCTTCCCCTTTGCCGATGGCCTTTTGGCGGCGGCGGAGGCAGGCGCGACGGCGGTGATCCAACCCGGCGGATCAATGCGCGACGATGAGGTGATCGCGGCGGCGGATGAGGTTGGATTGGCGATGGTGTTCACCGGGATGCGGCATTTTAGGCATTGAGTGATGTTCTTCGGATACCTCCCTATCGCGATCTTCTTAGCCATAGTGTTTAGCGCAGGCGTGGTCGGGCACGTATTGCTGATCTATTATTTGCTCAAGTGGAAACAAAGGCGCCCATCGGCAATCAAATCGATGGCGTTCGTCATCGTATTTTGGATGATGGTTGCATTGCTCTTGCGCTATTACGAAATATCGCGAAAAGACAACGACACCCTAAGATTTGAAGAAATTTTCGGTTTTGAACCACGCGCTACCGACGCCGACATGATTTCCAATTATGTCGGATCGGGTAACAATTACAGGATCCTGATGAGGGCGGATTTGTCGGAAGAAGAATGGGCCAAAATAATGGCTTTGCCAAGCCTCGCCCCGTCCGACTTGAGTCCAAATTACATCGTAAATGTGGGACATCCTAGGGCATCCTTATGGTGGCCGCAAAGCGTCTGTGAAAACGCACGCATACAGGAAACCCGACGCCATAATGGATGACGGCGCATTGTGATTGTCGAATGTCCCCAACAGCGCAATGTCGTATTTGTCGTTGCCGAAGGGCAAATGAATTAACTTCAATACCTCAAAAAAAGCGGCCCGTTTTCTCGGACCGCCCTAGTTTCATGCTCATTCTGGAGGTCAGAGCAATCTGTTATCCACTCACGGCATCATCCGCGTCGATGTCCTTTTTGAACGTCTCCGGCAGGAACATGAGGCCTACCACCACGGTCAACACGGCGACGACAATCGGGTACCAAAGGCCGTAGTAGATATCGCCCGTTGCCGCGACCATCGCGAAGGCTGTTGTCGGCAGGAAGCCACCGAACCAACCATTACCAATGTGGTAGGGCAGGCTCATCGCCGTGTAGCGGATTTTGGCGGGGAACAATTCCACCAACATCGCCGCAATCGGGCCATAAACCGCAGTCACCAACAGAACGAGGTAGAATAATATTGCCACCACCATCGGCTTGTTGATTTGTGCAGGGTCGGCCACCAGAATTTTCTTCGGTGCCTTTTCATCGGTTGCGGCCTTCGGGTTATCCTTTACGGGATAGCCCGCCTTTTCCAATGCACCGATGACGCCGCCGCCAAAAGCCTTAATCGCCGCTGCTTTTTCATCGCCGGTGACCTTTGCTGGGTCGGGAGCGGTGATGACCGTGTCGCCGATTTTCACCGATGCTACCGTGCCAGCGGGCGCCTCAACCACGGTGTAGCTGATGGCGTTTTTGGCAAGGTAAGATTTGGCAATGTCGCAGCTTTTGCTATCGAACTTGTTCTTGCCAATCGGGTCAAATTGCAACGAGCAATCATTGTCATTAACCGTGACGGTGACGGGCGCAGTTTCCGATGCCTGCGTCAATGCGGGGTTGGCCGCGTTGGACAAAGCGTGGAACGCCGGGAAGTAGGTGACAGCAGCCAAGGCGCAACCGCCAAGGATGATGTATTTGCGCCCAATCTTATCCGACAACCAGCCGAAGAAGATGAAGAACGGCGTACCCAACAGCAACGCAATCGCAATCAAGGTGTTCGTCGTCGCACCGTCAACCAGCAACATTTTCTCAAGGAAGAACATGGCGTAGAATTGGCCAGTGTACCACACCACCGCTTGACCAGCGACCGCGCCGAGCAAGGCGATCAGCGCGAACTTCGCGTTTTTCCATTCGCCGAAGGCTTCGGAAATTGGTGCCTTCGAACGGGTGCCTTCGTCTTTCATTTTTTGGAAGACGGGGCTTTCGCTCAATTGCAAGCGGATCCACAGCGACACGCCCAGCAGGATGACCGAAATCAGGAATGGCACGCGCCAGCCCCATTCCTTAAATGCTTCTTCGCCAATCATCGTGCGCGTGCCAAGCACCACCAACAATGCCGCAAACAGGCCGAGCGTTGCCGTCGTCTGAATGAAGCTGGTGTACAGGCCGCGTTTGTTGTTCGGCGCGTGTTCGGCCACATAGGTCGCTGCACCGCCATATTCACCGCCGAGCGCAAGGCCTTGAAGAAGGCGCAAAGCGACAAGGATAATCGGGGCCGCAACGCCGATGCTGGCGTAATTCGGGATGACACCGACCAGGAAGGTCGCGCCGCCCATGATCGAAATGGTGACAAGGAAGGTGTATTTCCGCCCGACCAAATCGCCCAACCGGCCAAACACCAATGCGCCAAAGGGACGCACTGCGAAGCCTGCCGCGAAAGCCGCCAGCGCGAAAATAAAGCCGGTGGTTTCGTTCACGCCGCTGAAAAATTGCGCCGAGATGATGGTGGCCAAAAGGCCGTAGAGGTAGAAATCATACCATTCGAAAATTGTGCCAAGCGATGAGGCGAAGATGACCTTTTTTTCGGTCCCCGTAACCTCATGATGCTTAGGCAGCGCGTCAATGTTAGTTGCCATTGTCTCTCTCCTAATTTGTGTGTTGAACGCTTATAATCAGAAACTAAATTTTGCGGCCAGTTCAATTCGGTTAAGCGCGCCGCTAGCCCCGCTCACCAATTTACGCTCACCGTGGCGATATTCGATGCCAAGGTCGAGGCCTTTAACGGGGGTGTAGAACAGATTCCCCGCGACGCTCCACGCGCTTTCGTTATACGCATTGAACGTGCCCGCCGCGAAACCGCCGGGATAGTCGGCCTTTTGGTAGCTGACCATGATGTTGGAGCGCACCGTGGGCGTCCAACCCAAACGCACCGCCCCGAATGCCGCGAAATTGTCCACGGTGTGCAGCCTGCCGGCCGCATCGAACACCGCGTCGGGGGCGAAGTTCAGGCCGACATAACGGCCAATGCCGGTGCCATAGGTGGCCATGAACGATAGGTTATAGCCCTTATCCTTGGTCAGGAAAATCTTGCCCGATGCGCTGACCCCGTAACCGGTGGCGGTGTCTTTCAACGTGCCGGTGTCGACCTTCAATTGGCGGGCCAGACCAGCGATGGCGAAATCGCCCAATCCGCCGGAGATGTTCACTCGCGCCGCGAAATCGGGGATGCTGTCATCATCATTTTCGGTCAGCGCAGGCGATCCGACATTGGCCGATGCGGTTTCGGGATTTTCCATCGAAATATGGAACATCACGCCCTTACCCAATGGCGTGGAATAGCGGATCAGCGGTTCGCGGACGAAGGTTGTCCCCTCGGTCACGCCCACGAAATCGGTCGATTCGGGCAGGACAGCGGGGTTTTGAAACGTGCTCCAATCCTGCCCAATGGTCAGTCCATCGAATTGGACATAGGCGCGGCGCAGCGCCAGATTATAGCCGTTTGTCGTCCGTTCCGACCCCTGCGTCCCTGCTGAAGTTTGGAAATCGGTTTCGACATAGGCGGCCAATTTATGCCCCGCCACATCGGTGTCAAAATTGAACCAGAAGCGCGATTGCTTCGCCGAATAATCGTTGA
>JBGSSR010000183.1:0-7428 GCA_041736905.1 Sphingomonadaceae bacterium
AGGCCCGCGCGCCCGCCATCGACGTCGCCCAGCACCGCATCGGCATCGACCGACACATTGTCGAATGTGACATCGGCGGCGATGGAGGAATCGGCCAAGCGCTTGGCGTCTTTCGACAATCCGGCGGCGTCGGCGGGCACAGCGAACAGGGTGACGCCATCGGCATCGCCCTCTGCGCCTGCCGTTCGCGCCGCGACGATCAGCACATCGGCGACATGGCCGTGCGTGACAAAACCCTTTTTGCCCGACAACGTGAACCCATTGCCCGACCGCGTCGCGGTCATCGCGATGCGTTCTGGCCGGTGGCGCACTCCCTCATCAATGGCCAAAGCGGCGAGCTGTTCACCTGCGATAAGGCCTGGCAAATATTCGCCGCCAGCCGCTGTGCCCGACAATGCCGTTACCGCGCCCACTGCGCTGCTCAAAAAAGGTGAAGGGGTCAAATTCCGCCCCATTTGCTCCAGTAATATGCCCGCCTCAACATGGCCAAGGCCCATGCCGCCGTCATCCTCCGACGCAATGACGCCGTTAAAGCCCATCTCGCCAAATTGCCGCCACAGGTCGCGGGCGAAGCCATCGGGGTTGCCGCTATCGCGCAGTCCGCGCAAATGCGCAATCGGCGCGGCGTCGGCGATAAATCCGGCGGCGGTGTCGCGCAGCATCGCTTGATCCTCGGTCAGGATCATTGGTTTGGTTTTAACTTCGCTCATTTTTTATGCCCCCGGCAATTGCAGTATGCGTTTGGCGATAATGCCCAGCATCACTTCGCTGGTCCCGCCCTCAATGCTGTTCGCCTTGGTGCGCAACCAGGCGCGCGGGGTGGCGCCATTGTTCGACCCCGCACTCTCCCATTCCAACGCGTGCGAGCCTCCGGCGGCCATGGTCAGCTCATGGCGGTCCTTGTTCAGTTCCGTGCCGACATATTTCATCATCGACGGAGTAGCGGGGTGAGTAAGACCGGCCTTTAGCTCATCCATAAAGCGTTCGCTTTGCGCCCGAAACGCGGCATCGCGCACTTCAAATTGCGCAATGCGCGCGCGCAGGATCGCGTCGTCGAGGCGGCCATCCGCGTCTTTGCCCAACGCTGCCACCGCCTTTTCCGGCAACGACGCACCATCACCGCGCAGGCCAGAGCCGGAGATCATTTCCCGCTCATGTTGGAGCAGATATTTCGCCACGTCCCAGCCCTTGTTAAGTTCGTGGACGAGGTTTTCCTTGGGCACCTTCACATCGTCGAAGAACGTCTCACAGAACGGCGAATTGCCGGAAATCAGCAGGATCGGTTTGGTCGAAACCCCTTCGCTCATCATGTCGAAAAGCAGGAACGAAATGCCGCCCTGTTTCGACGTCGTGTCGGTCCTGACGAGGCAGAAAATCCAGTCGGCCTTATCGGCGTAGCTGGTCCAAACCTTCTGCCCATTGACCAGGAAATGGTCGCCCTTGTCCTCACATTTGGTGGCAAGCGACGCCAAATCGCTGCCCGCGCTGGGTTCGGAATAGCCCTGACACCACCGGATTTCGCCGCGCGCGATTTTGGTGAGATGCTCCAATTTCTGCGCCTCGGTCCCGTATTTCAGCAATGCGGGGCCAAGCATCGAAATGCCGAAGCTGAGCAGGGGCGAGCGGCATCCCATCGCCGCCATTTCCTCGCGCAGGATTTTGGTTTCCAGCGGGGAGAGCCCGCCGCCGCCATAGGCTTTCGGCCAATCGGGCACGGTCCAGCCCTTGGCGGCCATCACCTCCAACCACTGTTTTTGCTCCGGACAAGAAGGCACAAAATTGCGCCCGCCCCAGCAGGCGTCTTTTTCCGACCGCATCGGTTCGCGCATCGCGGGCGGGCAGTTCGCCTCCAACCAGCTACGGGTTTCGGCGCGGAATTCCTCGGGACTTTGTGTCATGGTTTTCTCTCCATAAGCCCCTCCTCTTTAGAGGAGGGGCAGTGAGACTTGGCACTTTAGTGCCTAGTCGCAACGGGGTGGTTGCGGCACCGCCGAACACCACCCCAACCCCTCCTCTGAAGAGGAGGGGCTAAGTTCGTTCACTTCGTCAACTTGCCCTTGCTTGCCGCCTTATCGGCAAGCAATTGGCACACGGGCAGGCCATATTTTTCAAGGCCCGCGACGACTTTATCCAGCCCCACGGTGTCGGCCCAGAACATCGGGCCGCCGGTCCATGCGGGCCAGCCATAGCCGTTGATCCAGACAATATCGATGTCGGATGCGCGCTGCGCCATGCCTTCCTCTAGGATCATCGCGCCTTCGTTCACCATGGGGAACAATTGCCGCTCCAGGATTTCATCGTCGCTGATTTCGCGTTGCTCGGCACCCGATTTGGCACGGAAATCGGCGATAATCGCCTTCACCGCGTCCGACGGAATGGCGCGGCGGCTTTCGTCGTAATCATAGAATCCCTTGCTTGCTTTCTGACCCAAACGGCCATCGGCGCACAGTTGGTCGCGGATACTTTCGATGCGTGTCGGGTCGCGGTGCCAGCCGATGTCGGTTCCGGCCAGATCCGCCATCTGGAACGGTCCCATGGGGAAGCCGAAATTGACGATGACTTCATCAACGTGCCAATAATCCGCGCCCTCCATAACCAATGCGTTCGCCTGATTCTGGCGCGGCATTAGCATGCGGTTGCCAATGAAACCGTCGCAGACACCGGCGACAACGGCGACTTTCTTGATTTTCTTGGATAGCGCCATCGCGGTCGCCAATTCGCTCGGCCCCGTTTTCGCGCCGCGCACGATTTCGAGGAGGCGCATGACATTGGCGGGCGAGAAAAAGTGCAGGCCGAGCACAGCCTCGGGCCGTTTGGTCACGGCGGCGATTTCATCGATGTTGAGGTAAGATGTGTTGGTGGCAAGGATCGCGCCCGCCTTCACCACTTCATCGAGCTTAGTGAACACCTGCTTCTTGACGTCCATATTTTCATAGACTGCCTCAATGACGAGGTCGCAATCCGCCAGGTCATCATAGCTGAGCGTGCCGGTGAGCAGCGCCATCGCGCCCTCAACCTGTTCGGCGGTCATGCGGCCTTTTTTCGCGGTGGCTTCGTAATTCTTACGAATGACGCCCATGCCGCGGTCGAGTGCTTCTTGCTGCATTTCCAATATGGTCACGGGGATGCCCGCCGACAGGAAGTTCATGCTAATCCCGCCGCCCATTGTGCCCGCGCCGATGACGCCGACTTTCTTGACGTCGATTAGCGGCGTGTCCTTCGCAATATCGTCGATTTTCGACGCGGCGCGCTCGGCGAAGAACAGGTGGCGCAGCGCGGCGGATTGCGTGCCCATCATCAATTTCATGAACAGGTTACGCTCCACCTTAATCCCCTCGGCATAGGGATGTTCGGTGGCAGCCTTTACCGCCTGAATACAGGCCTCTGGCGCCTCAAAGCCGCGCAGGGCACGGGCGTTTTTGGCGCGGAATTCGTCGAAGATCGCGGGGTTTTGGATGCCGTCGATGATCTTGTCCGTGCGCGCGCTGGACACGGGATGCTCCATATTGCCCCCGATTTCCTTGGCAAAGGCAATGGCGTCGGCGGCAAGGGTGTCTTCGCTCGCCAAACGATCGACCAAGCCAATGGCATGCGCTTGTTTCGCCTTAATGGGGTTGCCGGTGACAATCATGGGCAACGCCGCCTCTACGCCGACCACGCGCGGCAAACGTTGCGTGCCCCCTGCGCCGGGGAGCAAGCCGAGTTTCACCTCGGGCAAGCCGCATTGCGCCGATGGCACGGCGATGCGGTAATGGCAGGAGAGCGCGACCTCCAACCCGCCGCCCAGCGCCGTGCCGTGAATCGCGGCAACAATTGGCTTGGGCGAGGCCTCCATCCGGTCACACAACACGGGCAAAATCGGGTCGGCCGGCATTTTGCCAAATTCGGTGATGTCCGCACCCGCGAAGAAGGTTTTCCCGTCGCAGCGGATGACGATGGCCGCGACGCTGTCATCTCCCAAAGCTTCGGTCAGGGCGGCGTCCATGCCAACCCGCACATCCGCGCCGAGGGCATTGACCGGCGGGCTGTTGGAGATGATGACGAACACATTGTCGTGGCGTTCCGTGCTGATGACGGCGTTGATGGCGGGCATTTGGGCTCTCCTAATATAAGGCGTAATGAATTTGCCCCATGGTCTAAGGGATTTTGCCAGCCTTCGCCATACCCAAAGTTCAAAAAATATGCGCAGCGGCGGCGATTCGCCCTTTCCGTAGCGTTCGTTCGCTATGGCCTAAGCAAACCGGAAAATGGGACGACAACGAGCGCGCAAATCGGCCAAATCGGCGGCCCGAAACCGGCTTTTCCCCAGATTCGAATATAGGGTAGGCGATTACCCCTTACGACATACTGGATTTTTCGAAAACGCACGATTATCGTATGCCGCACATCACACATGAAATTGAGCGCTCAACATGCCGGAACAAGAAACCATAAGGTTCGAAAAAAAGCGGGAGGATATTATTCAGGCCGCGACGTCACTGCTCAACGACAATGGCGTCAAGGGCATGACCTATATTGAAATCGCCGCCAAAGTCGGCCTGAACACGACCAGCGTGACCTATTATTTCCGGCGGAAAGAGCAATTGGCGATTGCGGTTTATGAGGCCACGCTCGACCGGCTGGAGGCAATGGCGGAGGAGGCGCTGGCTGAGCCGACACCCGAGGCACGCGTGCGCCACTGGATTGACGCGCACATTGATGAGCGGCTGGCGATTCGGGAGGGGCGCGTGGGGCGCATCGCCGTGCTGTCCGAAATCCGCACACTGGCGGAGGAGGCGCAGGCGCCTTTGCTGGAACGTTATCGCGGTATTTTTGCCCGCGTGCGGGAGTTTTTCCCAAAGGGCGAGGGGCCGCGCAGCCATGCGCTCAACACGGCGCGGGCGTTGATCCTTGTAGAGGCGGTCTATTGGCTCCCCGCATGGACGCCGCGCTATTCGCACCATGATTTTCCGCGGTTGAAGGAGCGTATGTTCGACCTGCTGGCGCAGGGTTTGGCGAAGAATGGCGCAGCATGGGCCCCCGCGACGTTGCCCAATCGCGCAGAATGGCGGACGAATGGCGAAGCGGTTTCGGCGGGCGATGACTTCCTGCGCGTGGCGACGCGGCTGATTAACGAACGCGGCTATCGCGGGGCGTCGGTGAACCGGATTGCCGCCGAACTCAATGTGACCAAGGGCAGTTTTTACCACCATCACGATGCCAAGGACGATTTGGTGCAGGCCTGTTTTGAACGCAGTTACAACCGCGTCGCCGCCGCGCAATTGACCGCGACCGCGATGCCCGGCAACTATTGGACGCGGCTATCCAGCCTGCTTGCCGAATTGGCCGATTTGCAGTTTTTCGACCTCATGCCGCTCTTACGCACCACGGCGCTGCACGCGATTCCGGGTGATGAGCGGGTCAGCATTGTCGATCGCGCCAACCGGCTGGCCAAGCGGTTCGCCGGGCTGGTCATCGACGGCATTGGCGAGGGCAGCGTGCGCGCCATCGACCCCCTGATCGCCAGCCAGGTGATGATGTCCACCATCAATCCGGCAAGCGAAATGGGCGGCTGGTCGGGGCGCTTTACCGATCCAAAAGACGCAGTGGCGACCTATTGCTGGACGTTATGTTGTGGCTTGTTTGCCGACCCGCCGAATTTGGCGGATGCGTTATAGGGCTGAGATGCGCACCCCGCTGCGACTAATCTACGCTGCGCTTCAATAAGTCTCGCTTCCCTCCCGTTTACGGGAGGGGCCAGGGGTGGGCCGAAGCCACACGCGGCTTTAGCAGATCAAATCCTTGGCCATCCGGCGCAGTTCTGCGCCAATATCCTCGCGTTCCAACGCCAACGCAAAATTGGCATAGGCAAAGCCAAGGTTCGACCCGCAATCGAACCGGCGGCCATCAAAAGTGTGCGCGTGAAACGGTTGCTTGCCAATCATGTGCGCCATCGCGTCAGTGAGTTGAATCTCCCCGCCCGCGCCCTTTTCCTGATGCGACAGGATTTCCATGACTTCGGGTTGCAGGATATAGCGCCCCGAAATGGCCAAGTTCGATGGCGCATCGGCGGGGGCCGGTTTCTCAATCATGGCGGTTACCTCGGTCAATTTGCCATCGCGTTTGCCGGGCGAGATAATGCCATAGCTGCCCGTCCGTTCCGGCTCGACCTCAATCACGCTGACCATATTGCCGCCGGTTTGGTGATAGGCATCGACCATTTGTTTCAGGCATCCGGGCTTTCCCCACATAAATTCATCGGGCAGCAGCACGGCAAAGGGTTCATTCCCCACCACCTCGCGCGCGCACCATACGGCATGGCCAAGGCCCATCGGCACCTGTTGACGCAGGAACACGGCATGGCCCGGTTCCAACCGTGACCCGCGAAGGGCGGAGAGATCCTTGCCGCGCTGTTGCTGCAAATTTTCCAGCTCATAGGCGTGATCGAAATGGTTTTCGATCGCATCCTTGCCGCGTCCGGTGACGAAGATCATATGCTCAATCCCCGCCTCCCGCGCTTCATCGACGGCATATTGGATCAGCGGTTTATCGACGACGGGCAGCAATTCCTTCGGCACCGCTTTGGTCGCGGGCAGGAACCGCGTGCCAAGGCCGGCGACGGGGAAAACGGCTTTACGAATGGGTTGCATAAGAATTGGTCCGAATACAGCGGGGGTGATTGTGTCCGCCTTATCGCAACTTTATGACTATAATGCAAAAGTGGCCGCGATTTACTCGCTAAACTGCAACCGCGCCAAACGGGCATAGAGGCCGTCCTGCGCGAACAGGCTGTCATGTGTGCCGGTTTCGACGATACGGCCATGGTCCATCACGATAATGCGGTCGGCGTTGCGCACGGTGGCAAGGCGGTGGGCGATGACGAGCGACGTGCGTCCCTGCATCAAGGTATCCAGCGCGTCCTGAATCAAACGCTCACTTTCCGCGTCCAAGGCGCTGGTCGCTTCATCAAGCAGCAGGATGGGCGCATCGCGTAGCAAAGCACGAGCAATCGCAATGCGTTGCCGCTGCCCGCCCGACAAGCGCGCGCCACCCTCACCAAGGTCGGTGTCGAGGCCATCGGGAAGGTCTCGCAAGAACCCCTCCGCATTGGCAAGGCGCGCCGCCTCCCAAATTTGCGGGTCCGTCGCATCCCATCGGCCATAGCGCAAATTGTCGCGCGCGCTGGCGGCGAACAGCACGGTTTCCTGTGGCACATAGGCCATGCGGCGCCGCAATGCCTTGGGATCGGCGGACGGCAGGGCAATGCCATCGACGCGCACTTGGCCGCTTTCGGGGTCGTAGAAGCGTTGGATGAGTTGGAACAACGTCGATTTGCCCGCGCCCGATGGGCCGACCACAGCGACAGCCTCACCCGGCTCAATGCGCAGGGTGAAGTTGTTCAGCGCCTGATGCTCGGGCCGCGTGGGGTAGCGGAAGGTGACGTTGTCA
>JBGSSR010000194.1:0-1797 GCA_041736905.1 Sphingomonadaceae bacterium
CAACGCCCTTCGCGCATGCAATCGGGGTGAGACTTTGCCCGACCGCCGCTATGGGGAGGCATTGCCGCTCCTGAAATCCGCCAACCGGCTGACCGCGAAAAACAACAGTTTTTATGAGGAAGTGCAATTCTCCACCGCACCGTTTGACGCGATTTTCTACGTCGACAGCTTCGGCGATGTACGCGCGCAAAAACCCGTCGGCATGGTGCTGCTCAGCCTTGAGGAGAAAGAAGCGCCAAAGCAACGGACGAAGGTCGCGATCGACTTTGGCACCACCAACACCGTGGGCGCATTCGGCACTGGAACGGCGGAACCCGTCGTGTTCAAAAACCGCCTGATCTTCCCCGTCAAACCGGCGGATCAGATTGTGCGCGAAAACGCGATCCATGCCAATCGCAACCAATTCGTCGGCTTCCTGCCGCCCGAAATCCGGCGCACGCCGATCCCTTCGGTCGCCAAGCCTAAGCATCCGTATCGGCATGAGGAAACGCTCTGGGCGTTCCGCAACCTCATCTATTTCCACACCTCGCAGCCGCCTTCGCCGGGGGCGGAGGAGCGCGAATTGGCCGATTTCCTGGAGGCGACCCGCGACGCGAAATTCAACCTGAAATGGTCGAAAGACACCGAAGTCCGCGATGCGGCGGAGGACTTCTTGACCCAATTCATCGTCCTGACAGCCGCGGAATTGTTTGACACCGACAATGATCCGGCGACGTCGAAATGGTTGTTTTCGATCCCCGAATCCTTGGACGACACGCAACGCGACCGGTTTACCGACAACATCCATAAATCGATGCGCGCGGTCGGCATGGACGTGCACAAATTGGGCGGCGGGGGTGAGGATAGCCGCAAACTGTCCGACTATGTCGCTGATTTACAAAGCGAAGGCCTGTCGGCGGCGAACTATATGTTGACCAGCGGCGGCTTTGCCAGCGACCGATTGAGCATCATCCTCGACATCGGCGGCGGCACGACCGACATGACCATCTGGGAACGCAAAACCCCACGATGGAAAGGCTCGATCAAGCTGGCGGGTGGCAATTTCTTCACCGAATTGTTGGTCAACAACACGCAGATTTTGACCGGCATCGGGCTGGATAGTTGGGCAAAATCGCTGAATGCCTCGGCCAACGAATTTTCCGGCGATAAGGAAGTGAAGAAACGGCAAATGGCCGAAATGCTGTTTTCCGGCCGCTCCAATGACAGCAACGGGCCCGATCTTCAGGCATCGATGCGCGACCATTGGAGCCGCCTGACCAGCCAGTTGGGCGACCCGCTGCGCCATGTCGCGTTGACCTATCTTGCTGGAATCGCGTATTATAATGGCCTTGTCGTGCGGCAATTGATTGAGCGCGATGGCGGCATGGTCAGCGCATCGATGGCGCAGGATCCCGCCTTTGCCGTGTGCGGACGCGGCGGCGGACTGTTCGCCATGCTGCACGGGTCACGCGGACCGGGCGACCGTACCGAAATCACGCGCGCATTGTCGGTCTTTGCCAAGGCGTTGCGCAATGATGAGGGGGAACACCCGCGCTTTTCCGCCTCCCCTGCGCCGAAATTGGAGGTTGTGCGCGGTATGTTGACCGACCACGGCGACATCGACACGACCGCAATCGGCATGGCGGGGCTTGGCTCTTTGCAGCCGTTGGGCCTTGGCCTGTACACCGCGAACGGGCCGATTGAGGCGACCGATTTGCTCACTTTTGAAACGCTCAACCACCGCGTTGACGGCGTCGATTTGATGGAGTTCCGCCGCTTTTTGACCGCGTTGGAGGAATGCGCGGGCATCGCCATCGA
>JBGSSR010000221.1:0-4434 GCA_041736905.1 Sphingomonadaceae bacterium
CCGCACCGCCAAGGCCATGCGCGATGCCGATGAGGCGCTGAACTGGGCTGCGTCAATCCTGCTATCCGACCGATTACATTCAGCACCGGACGGCGGCGTGAAATTGGATATGACAGCCCTGCCCCACGAACTCATACGGCGGTTGCTTTTGCGGGCCTTCATAACCTTGAACCAAACACCCCCACGCGGCGAACAAATCGAAACTGCTATTGCCAAATTGCGCCTTGGACAATCGGCCAGCCTTGGCGAATTTATCATAAAGCCTGGCGGTTCCGACGCCCTAAAATGGCACCTTGCGCACGCGCCGCCGCGCAACACACCACGAAAGGTGCGGGATTAAGGACGAAATCCGCATTTTCACGCCTGGCCCATATTGCCATTCCGCCCGCTAAGCCTACATTGTTATAGAAATCGGCGTGCGTATGGTCGTGCGCGAATGTGGGCATGAATTGATGAACGACAATCAAGAACCGCAGGGCAACCCCTGGACCAAGAGCCTGATGATCTGGGCCGGCATCATTGGTGCCCTCCTCCTGATCGTATCGATTAGTGGCACGGCGTCCACCGCCGCTGGCACCACAATCAGCTACTCGTCCTTCCGCGATAAGGTTGCCGAGGGCAGTGTTAAGTCGATTGAGGTCGCCCCCGACCGCATCGTCGGTACCAACAAAGATGGCACGCAGTTCATTACACGACCCATCGGCTCCGATGCGCAGTTGATGGAATTGTTGGAAGCCAACAATGTCGAATATTCCGGCCAAACTGTTGAACAGCCTAGCTTTCTCAAAATGCTGCTCATCCAATCGCTGCCCTTTATCCTGATTGTCGGCATCGCCATTTTCGTGCTGCGCCAAATGCAAAAAGGTGGCGGCGGCGCGGGCGGCGCGATGAGCTTTGGTAAGTCCAAGGCCAAAATGCTGACTGAAAAGCATGGCCGCGTCACATTTGATGATGTCGCGGGCATTGATGAGGCGCGGGAGGAATTGCAGGAAATCGTTGAATTCCTGAAAGACCCGACCAAATTCAGCCGCCTGGGCGGTAAAATTCCAAAAGGCGCATTGCTCGTTGGTCCTCCCGGCACCGGTAAAACCTTGCTCGCGCGCGCAATTGCGGGTGAGGCAGGCGTGCCTTTCTTCTCCATCTCTGGCTCGGACTTCGTCGAAATGTTCGTCGGCGTTGGCGCAAGCCGTGTGCGCGACATGTTTGACCAAGCAAAGAAAAACGCGCCGTGCATCATCTTCATCGACGAAATCGACGCCGTAGGACGCGCCCGTGGTGGCAGCGTAGGCAATCAGAACGACGAGCGGGAGCAAACTCTGAACCAATTGCTTGTCGAAATGGATGGCTTTGAGGCGAATGAAGGCGTCATCATCGTCGCCGCAACCAACCGCGCCGATGTGCTGGATAAAGCCCTGCTTCGTCCGGGCCGTTTTGACCGTCAGGTGCAAGTGCCCAATCCCGATATTGAGGGCCGTGAAAAGATCCTGAAAATTCACTCGCGCAACAAACCACTCGCCAATGACGTAGACCTGCGCACTGTGGCACGCGGGACACCTGGCTTTTCCGGCGCGGACTTGGCGAACTTGTTGAATGAAGCCGCCTTGCTTGCCGCGCGCAAGGGCAAGCGCATGATTGCGATGCTCGAAATCGAGGAGGCCAAAGACAAGGTCTACATGGGCGCGGAACGCAAATCCTCCATCATGACGGAGGATGACAAGCGCGCCACGGCCTATCATGAAACCGGCCACGCGCTCGTGTCGCTGTTCGTTGAGGACAATGATCCGTTGCACAAGGTAACGATCGTTCCGCGTGGACAAGCGCTTGGTGTCACTTGGAACCTGCCAGAGCGTGACAAATATACGCACACAATGAAGCAGATGAAGGCGAAACTCGCCCTTTGTTTCGGTGGTCGTATTGCGGAGCAGCTGATCTACGGTGACGATGCCCTGAACACCGGCGCGCACAATGATATCCAACAGGCGAGCCAAATGGCCCGCGCGATGGTGACCGAGTACGGGATGAGCGAAAAGGTCGGATGGTTGCAATTCCGTCAGGATTTCAACAGCCCGCTTTCCGAGCAAACCTCGCAACTCATCGACTCCGAAGTTCGTGGTTTGGTGCAAGAGGCGGAGGCTCGTGCACGCAAGGTGTTGGAGGATAACATCCAGCACCTACACGCCATCACCAACGTGTTGATGGAGTATGAAACGCTCTCTGGCGATGAGGTAAAGGCCATTATCGCAGGTGAAACCATCACCCGCGAAGGTGGCCTCGGTAGCCCAACAGTAAAGGATATTCCGCCTGCGGGCACGCGAATCCCCAAGGCAGGGCGCAAAAAGGACGCACCCTCCCCATTCGGATCGGCGGGGGTTTAAACTTTTTCAGATTTCAACATAAAGAATTGGCCCCATATCCCACCCGATATGGGGCCTTTTTCTTGGGCAAACGATACCCATTAGCCACATATTGTGGCGCAGCGGCCACAGCATCGCCCTAAAATGGCGGCATTGCGCAAATCCCAATTGTCAGCACAGCCAAACTTGCGCACCCTTTCCATCGAACACAGCAAGCGTTGCACCGAATATGCGGGCAATGCGTGGCCGATGGTTCAGGGGACAATGCCGTTCAACTCCATGGGGGTGGAAATTGGGTGGCAAACCTATCGGGAAATGACGCAGCTCATTCCTGTCAAACAAACAGCCCGGCCTTCATGGTTCGGGCTGTTTTGTTTTGCGCCAATAGACCCTTGACGCGGACGCACCGATTCCTATCTTAAACCTGTCAGCGGCGCCTTATGGGCCGTCGGCATTTACGGCAAAGCGCTCGCCAATTGGGTGCGCCCATGCCTTCCTTAATTGCTCACATTATGAGGATTGATGATATGAACCGTTTTGATTTAACCCCCTATCGCCGCACCACCGTAGGCTTTGATCGCTTGTTCGAATTGCTCGAAAACAGCGGTCGCCTGTCGCAGGGTGACAATTACCCGCCGTTCAATATTGAGCGCACAGCGGACGATGATTACACTATTACGCTGGCCGTTGCAGGCTTTAAGCAGGACGAAATCGACATCACGGCGCAGCCTAATCAGTTGATCGTCGCCGGGTCGAAGGCTCCCGAAAGCACCGAGGGCCGCGAATTCCTGCACATGGGTATCGCCAACCGCAATTTTGAGCGCCGCTTCCAACTCGCCGATTACATCCGCGTGTTGGACGCCGATTTGGCCGATGGCATTTTGGTCATCACTTTGCGCCGCGAAATTCCGGAGGCGTTGAAGCCGCGCAAGGTCGCCATTGGCGGAACCGTTGAAAGCAACGTGACGCAGCTTGAGGCCAAGAAGGATGACAGCAAAGCGGCGTAATTTGCCAATTGTGGGAATTTGGTGGGCGGTCACGATGTGGCCGCCCTTTTTGCTTGCGAAGAAAATTTGTTCCCTATATGTTTTACTTGAAACACATGAGGGAGAAGGCCATGCTTACATTTTATACCAACCCGATGTCACGGGGCCAAACCGCGCGCTGGATGCTCCATGAGGCGGGTGTCGAGCATGATCAAGTCTTACTCGACTACGGTACGACAATGAAGGACGCGGCGTATCTGGCGATCAACCCGATGGGTAAAGTACCGGCGATTGCTGACAATGGCACTGTGGTGACGGAGACAGCGGCCATTTGCGCCTATGTTGCGGATCGTTACCCTGAAGCGGGGCTTGCGCCAACCGAGGCAGAGCGCGCCGATTATTACCGCTGGCTCTTCTTCGCTGCTGGCCCGTTAGAGGCCGCATGGACCGCGCGAGCGTTTGGGTTTGAACCCGACGCGAAACAGCAGGGATCCGCAGGCTATGGCAATATGGACATGGTTTTGCAGGTGCTCAGTGATAAGTTTGCGCGTGATAACTATGTGTGCGGGACGCGATTTACCGCCGCCGACGTGTATCTCGGCGGGCAAATCCTGTTTGGGCAGCAATTCGGCCTAATCCCAAATGAGGGCAGCTTTAAGGCCTATGGCGAAAGGCTGTCCGCTCGCCCGGCCTATATCTCGGCAAAGGCCATCGACGAGGCCCTGATTGCGGAGGCACAAGCTGGATAGGCAGGCTTAAACCAATCGACTCTGCGCCACCGCCGCCGCGATGAAGCTGGCAAATAGGGGGTGCGGGTCGAATGGTTTGCTTTTCAATTCAGGATGGTATTGCACACCGATAAACCACGGATGGTCGGGCCGCTCCACGATTTCGGGGAGCAGTCCATCGGGGGACATGCCGGAGAAGATCAGACCGCCCTGTTCCAACACTTGCCTATACGTCGCGTTGACTTCATAGCGGTGGCGGTGGCGCTCGCTAATGTCCACGCCGCCATAAATGCCCGCGACATGGCTGTTCGCGGATAGCTTGGCGGGATAAGCACCAAGCCGCATGGTGCCGCCCAAATCGCCGCC
>JBGSSR010000224.1:0-9044 GCA_041736905.1 Sphingomonadaceae bacterium
TGTTGGCATTGCAATATGGCGACCTTATCAAAAAGTCTAAGTTGAAGGGCAACCGCCGCCGGTGATAGGGGTGGCCGCTCGGTTGGCGGATTGACTCGCCAACCGGTGGTCGTGTCATACAGGCGCGCGTTCGGAGGGGAATTAGGGCATGGACATCATCCTGTTGGGGCCTCCGGGCGCAGGTAAAGGGACGCAGGCGAGCCTGATTGAGGACGCCTATGGCATGGTCCAACTGTCCACCGGCGACATGCTGCGCGCCGCCGTAAAGGCGGGCTCTCCCGTTGGGTTGCAAGCCAAAGCGGTGATGGAATCCGGCGGCCTCGTCTCCGACGACATCGTATCGGGTATCATTGGCGAGAAGCTAGACGAATTGGGCGACAAAGGCGCAATTTTCGACGGCTATCCCCGGACCGCAGCGCAGGCCGAGGCGCTCGACGTGTTGCTGACCGAACGTGGCCGCACGTTGGACCATGTGATCGAACTCGTCGTTGACGAAGACGCGCTGGTTGAGCGCATCGTCGGCCGATTCACCTGCGGCGCATGCGGTGAGGGCTATCACGACACGTTCAAACGGCCCAAGGTTGAGGGCACCTGCGATGCCTGTGGCAGCACCGAATTCAAGCGCCGTCCTGATGATAATGAGGAAACCGTGCGCACGCGCATGACCGAATATCGTGCAAAGACCGCGCCGATTTTGCCGATCTATGACGCGCGTGGCCTCGTTCACCGTGTGGATGGCATGGCCAGCATTGATGCCGTCACCGATGCCATTACGGCAATTCTAAAGCCGTAAACCCACTATTTGGGCTAACCGCTTGCCCCCGAAAGGCTGGGCAAGCGGTAACCGCTTTCGCTTTGCTTGGCGCAGCCTTTCGCTTAGGGTGCGCGTCTTGTTTGCGAAAGGATGCGGTATGTTGCGTTTGCGGATTTGGAAAGCTCTTGGCCTTTGTGTGGCGGCGTGTGTTGTGCCCCTGGCGACGCCCGCCCACGCCGAGGTCACGCAGGTATCCGACCAAGGCTTCGCCGTTCTGCACGTCGTTCGAATCAACGCGCCGCCGGAGAAAGTTTGGGCCACGCTCATCGCACCGCAAAGCTATTGGAGCAGCAGCCACAGTTGGTCCGGTGATGCCGCCAATATGTATTTGGATCCGCAGGCTGGCGGATGTTTCTGCGAAAAAATCCCCGCCAAGACTGCTGAGGGTGGTTCACTCAACAGCGTCGAGCACATGCGCGTCATCTATTCCGAACGCCCGCGCGTATTGCGCATGAGCGGCGCGCTTGGGCCCCTGCAAAGTGAGGGCGTCATCGGCACCATGAATGTGGCGATGGAGGCCGATGGCCCGGGCACAAAGATCAGCATGTCTTACGTCGTCGGCGGCTTTATGCGCATGAAGCCGCAGGATATCGCGCCCGCCGTTGATGCCGTTATTGGTGAGCAATTGTTGCGCCTAAAAGCGCGCGCAGAGGGACGTGACCCCGCCAGTGTGGTCTGGCCGCCCAAAAAAGCGGAAGCTGCTGCTGCGCCGGTGCTGGAAAAGCCAGCGGACGCTGCTCCCGCGACCCCCAAGGATGGCGCTCTATCGCCTAAACCGATCGCCGATAAGCCGAAGGACGCCGCGCCTGCCGCTGCACCATCCACTGCTAAGATCGAGCCTGCAAAGGCCGCGCCCACCACGCCCAGCGTTTTGGCCCCCAAACCCGCCACGCTTATTTCTGCTGAACCCAAGCCGCCCCTAGGAGAGCGATTGAAAGACGTCGATGGCGCATCCACAAACGCGCCGACTAACGCCGACGCAACGCCGACCGATCCGGTCACGGCACCAAAAAAGAAGCCGATTGTCGAGGAAGCGCCAAAGAAAAAACCTGCCACGGTACCGCCTGGAACGCGATAATTGGTTCTGGCCCATTCATTTTCAATTCACCGCAATAAGTTCAATTTCGAATTCGAAACGAAACATCCAAAAATAGGGGTCTGGGGTAATGAGCAGCACAATACAAAGCATGACACATGGCCGCCGCGTTGCATTGGCCGCCGTGCTGTTTAGCCTGTCGGCGGTGCCCTTGGCCACAGGCGGCCAAGTGGCCTCTTATGGCGCGGCCTATGCTCAATCGGACGATGAAGCGATAACCGTTTTCGGGTTCAGCAAGCCCTACCAGCTCGATTTTGTTTCCCTGCAAAGCGTCATTGGAGCGTATGAAGAGGCAAAGCCGCGCTTTTCGCCCGAAAGCGAATTATTTTTTGAAGTTTTGCCGAAGAATCCCGACGACAAGGTGTCTGACATTTCACTGGAACTTGTACCAGAGCAGGGTGACGCAATAGCTTTGCCTATCAATGCTCAGGGTCGTTTCATCATGCCAAAAGTCGATGGCAGCAACTGGAAGCTCGTCGCCAACCGAGGCGCTACGCCGATCGCCATCCTGCCAATTGTCCTTTCTCCCAATAGCACCGAGACCAACAGGCGTTTAGGCGATTTGCGCGCGCAATTTCCCGCGATGGTCGCGATTGCGGGAGTCAGCTTCTCATCATCAGAGCTCGCCGCGTTCGACGCGATGGGCGGATGCCAAGGTCAATCAGTGAACCTTTTCACACGCTCGCGCTTACCTCTGGCATCTGCATGGGTGGAGGAGAATGGGCAAAAGTCCGAATTGCCCATTCAACCTTCCAAAGCCAATGATGGAGCGACCGCTTATCGTATGCCGTTGGCTGACAAAGCATGGTCGAATGAGGCGCGGGTGCATTTGGTCTATGCCGTTCCGGAGGCAACACCAGCCGCCCCCGAACCACAAACCGCGCCTATCGATTGATAAGCAATTTCAGCTTATCCATCGCCACCGGCTCTTGTTCCTTATGGTCAATGGTGCCGACCACTTTGCCTTGTTTGTCGAGCAGGAACACGGACGCACTATGGTCGATCGTATAACCGCCGCCATCGGTCGGCACACGGTTGACGTAGATCTTATAAGCCTTTGCTATGGCGTCAATTTGTGCCTGCGTCCCGCCGAGGGGGATGATAGGTGTGGCGAATAATTTGACATATTCCGCGACGCTGGCGGGCGAATCGCTTTCAGGATCGACTGACACAAAGATGATGTTAAAGGCATCACCGGAACCGGCCTTTTCGACATTCATCGCCTTGCGCAGCCGCGCCATGCGTTGCAACGATGTGGGGCAGACGTCGGGGCAGCGGGTAAAACCGAAGAACATGGCCGATGGTTTGCCGACCAAATCCTTTTCCGTAAACGGCTGACCGGTCGCGCCATTGGTCAGCGTGAAGGGGCCGCCCAAATATTTGGCGAGTGCGGCGGCATTCGCCTCATCCTCGCTCATTTTCGGCTTCGTATTCGAAAACAGGATCAATGCGATAGCGGCGGCCAAAGCCACCGCTATCCACAATATCGTCCTCAGCGGCTTTAGCCCACTGGCTTTACTCATGCGTGTCGTCCTTACCGTGGGCCATGCCGCCCATGGCGTCGGCGTCGGCCATCGATTTCACGGGCAATTTCACGGTTTGCGTGCCGGCCTCTTTGAAGGTCAGTGTGACTTCAACTTCTTTACCGGCACGCAATGGGCCTTTGAGGTCGACGAACATCACGTGTAGGCCGCCGGGGGCAAGGCGCGTAACCGAACCTGCTTTCAACGGAATGCCATCGGTCAAAGGGCGCATGACCATGACATTATTATCCATTTTGTTTTCATGCATTTCCACCTTGCCCGCAAACTTCGCGGTGGCGGAGACAAGGACATCGTCCTTTGCCGTGCCATTGGCGATGGTCATAAATGCGCCGCCAGCGGTCGCATCGGTCGCGGTTTCGCGGGCCCATGCGTCGGTGACGACAACGGCGGCGGTTTTTTGTGCTTCGGTGACGAGCGCCGCATCGGCCTCGGCGGTTTTGTTGGCCTCAGTCGTCGCCTCGGTCTTGGCCGCATCATCGGCGGCGGGCGCTTCGTCCTTGCCCTTACACGCGGTCATGGTAAGCGCGAGTGCCAGCGCACTGGCGGTCAAAGTGAGTTTACGCATATTCATTCTCCTGTTGCGGCGCGATTTGCGGCTTGTGCGATTAAGGCCTGCCACTGCTTTTGTTCGTTCGTGGTCGGGGAACCTAAAATTTCTAACCCATGGCGGAGCCGTTCGCGCAATATGTCACGGCCCAGATGCACAATCGAGTCAAAAAGCGGTACGCCCGTCGGCTTGCCCATAATGGCGAGGTAAAAGACACGGATTAAGTCTTTGAATTTGACGTCCAGAATCTCTGAAGTGTTGCGTAAGACTCCTTCTACAGCAGGTTTATCCCAAGTCGTCAGCCGGTCAAAATGCCAAAGTGCGAGTTGATAACCTTGGCGTTGTTGCAATTCCGACAATTTCACACCGTCGCGCAAATCGTCGGCGTCGATGTCCAACCGATTAGCGAAGAAAAACGCGACCAAATTGCCAAGGTCGGACAATCGCTGCACTCGGCTTTGCGCCATTTCGGCAATCGGCATCAGATAATCGGGGTTGAGCGCCCATTCCTGAACCCGCTTGGCAAAACCGGCGGCGTCCATCGTTTCGCGGATATAGCGCGCGTTGAGCCAATCGAGTTTCGCCGTGTCAAACACCGGCCCGCCGAGCGAGATATTCTTAAGGTCGAATTGGTCGATGAGCTCCGCCAATGTCGTCATCTCATCCTCCTCGCCGCTGCTCTTTGCGAACAGGCCTAGGAAGTTGACCACCGCCTCGGGCAAATACCCCGCGCGTTGGTAATAAAGGATACTGGTAGGATTCTTCCGCTTCGATAGTTTCGATTTGTCGGCGTTCCGCAGCAATGGAAGGTGCGCGAGCACGGGCGCCTCCCAACCAAAATAATCATAAAGCAGCAAGTGCTTGGGCGCGGACGAAATCCACTCTTCACCGCGAATCACATGGGTGATGCCCATCAAATGATCGTCCACCACATTGGCGAGGTGATAGGTCGGAAGGCCATCAGATTTCATCAGGATTTGGGCATCAACTTTCGTCCATTCGATTTCGATCGGCTCATCGCGAATCGCATCGGGGATGATGCACACGCCCTCCGTTGGCACTTTCATGCGGATGACCGAAGGAACGCCAGCGGCCATTTGCGCGGCAACATCGGCCTCGGCCAAATGCTCGCAATGGTCGTCATAGCGCGGGGGCAGTTTCGCCGCCATCTGCTCCTTACGCATCGCATCCAACCGCTCGGCGGTGCAGAAGCAGCGGAAGGCCTTGCCCTCGACCAGCAATTGATCGCATTTTTCGGTGTAAATTGCGCTGCGTTCCGATTGGCGGTAGGGGCCATGCGGGCCGCCCTTGTCCGGTCCTTCGGCCCAATCCAGACCGAGCCAGCGCAACGCTTCCAAAATCTGCACTTCGCTTTCCGCCGTGGAGCGCACCTGATCGGTGTCCTCAATACGCAGGATAAATTCGCCGCCGTGTTTCTTGGCAAAGCAATAGTTCATGAGCGCGATATAGGCGGTGCCAACGTGCGGGTCGCCGGTGGGCGAGGGGGCAATACGGGTGCGGACGGGACGATTTTGGGTCATGCTCTGACGGCGCTTTCGATTAAAACTACTATGCCGCCGCGCCTAGCAGGATGGCGCGCATAGGGGAAGGGCGCAGCGCGAGCATCATTCCGATTTTGAAGGAAAATGGTGGAGCCTAGCGGGATCGAACCGCTGACCTCCTGCATGCCATGCAGGCGCTCTCCCAGCTGAGCTAAGGCCCCATCGGCGCGGGTTCTGGAACCGCCCGCGCGGGTAAGAACGCGCCTTTAGTCCGAACCATCGGCTTTTGGCAAGGCAAAAAATATGCGCGGCGGAATTTGCACGCCCAAAACGAAAAAGGCGGACCAATCGGCCCGCCCCAATTTATTCTCGCAAAAGCGCGCGACCCTACATTTCGTCAGGTTCGCCTTCTTCGGTTGTCGCCACGCCCAAATCGTCGTCACCGCCAAGGTCAACGTCGTTATCGGGCGAATCGACGTCGTCTACGGCATCGACATCAATGTCGAGGTCATCGGCGGCCAAATCGGCATCGTCGGGTTTCTTGGCTTCTTCGAACGGCATCGGCTGTTTCGATTTCAACACGGGTTCGGGAACCCAGCTGTTGCCGCATTCGATGCAGTTGACCGGGTCATCCTTGCCCAAGTCATAGAATCGCAGGCCGCATTTCGGGCAAGTGCGCTTTGAGCCCCATTCTGGCTTTGCCATGTGGGTAAATCCTTTCGTCAATGGCGCGCACAAACTGCGCAACCGTCAAGAGCGGGGCTTTTGCGCCCGCCCGCCCCCTTGTCAATGGGAAAGTTACGGCGGCCATGCGATAGCCGCCGATTATGGTCACAATTGGCGGCAGTTAGCAGCCTTCAAGGCCGTAGAATTGCTCGACCACGCGCCATCCTTCTTCCGCGGTTTCGACGCGGGTGAACAGGTTGAGGTCTGCGGCGTTAATCACGCCTTCCTTCGCCAATTCATCGAAATTGACGACGCGGTCCCAGAAATCCTTGCCATAAAGCAGGATGGGGATCGGCTCCATCTTGCCCGTTTGGATGAGGGTGAGGAGTTCGAAAAACTCATCAAACGTCCCAAATCCGCCGGGGAATACCGCAACAGCGCGCGCACGGAGCAGGAAGTGCATCTTGCGCAGCGCGAAATAGTGGAATTGGAACGACAAATGCGGGGTGACATAATCGTTCGGTGCCTGCTCATGCGGCAGGACGATGTTGAGGCCGATGGTCTCGGCCCCTGCCTCAATCGCACCGCGATTCGCCGCCTCCATAATCGACGGCCCGCCGCCGGAGGTGACAACAAAATGCCGCTCGCCATCATTACCGCAGGGGCCCTTGGTCGCGGCGAGTTGCGACAATTCATGCGCAATCGTGTAATATTTCGCTTTCTCGGCAAGGCGATTCGCAACGACCTTCTGCTCATCTGTCACGGCCGCAGCCAGCACAGCCTCCGCCTTTTCCGGCGACGGTATCCGCGCCGAACCGTACATGACGAAGGTGGAGGCAATATTCGCCTCATCCAACAGCATTTCGGTTTTCAGCAATTCCAATTGGAACCGCACCGGACGCAATTCTTGGCGCAGCAGGAATTCGGTATCCTGAAACGCTAGGCGATACGCCGGGTCGAGGGTTTGTGGGGGGCCGATGTCTTGCTTGGCAAAACTGGCTTCTTCGTCGGCGCGATAGAATTTGCGCTCTTTCAGTTCTTTTTCTGTCATTTATGGCAATATAGGCACGAAAAATTAACATTTCTAGTCAGAATGCGATTTTTACAAGGTCGCGTAACTTTATTGCGCTGCACCAAATAAGAATTGACATTATTCGGTATCGCTATATAGGCGGCGACGGGCCACGCGGTCCCAACGCCGCGCTGCTCTCTGCAAGGAGACGCTTAAATGACGAATATACCGAAACCGGGCCACAAGCCCGCACGACCCTATTTTTCCTCCGGCCCGTGCGCAAAGCCGCCGGTATGGACCCCCGAAAAACTCGACACCCGCGTTATGGGCCGCTCGCATCGCTCAAAATTGGGCAAGGCGCGGTTGCAACACGCCATAGACCTCACTCGCGAAGTGCTTGGCGTTCCCGCCGACTATCGCATTGGCATCGTGCCTGCGTCCGACACCGGCGCGGTTGAGATGTGCATGTGGTCGATGCTCGGCGCGCGCAAGGCGACGATGGTCGCCTGGGAAAGCTTTGGTGAAGGTTGGGTCACCGATGTTGTCAAGCAATTGAAAATTGAGGCCGATGTGGTGACCGCGCCCTATGGCGAAATCCCCGATTTGGCCGCGCTTGACCAAGACACCGACATTGTGCTGACCTGGAACGGTACAACCAGCGGCGCGCGCGTTCCCAATGGCGATTGGATTAAGGACGACCGCGAGGGCCTGATCATCGCCGATTCGACCAGCGCGGTGTTCGCCATGGGCATGCCGTGGGACAAACTCGACGTTGTGACTTTCTCTTGGCAGAAAGTCATGGGCGGGGAGGGCGCGCATGGCGTCATCATCCTTGGCCCGCGCGCCGTTGCACGGCTGGAAAGCTACGTTCCTGCATGGCCGATGCCGAAGATTTTCCGCATGACCAAAGGTGGGAAGCTCATCGAAGGTATCTTCAAGGGCGAGACCATCAACACGCCGTCTATGCTGGCGGTTGAAGATGCGATCCTTGGCCTAGAATGGGCGCAAGAAATTGGCGGATTGCCTGCGCTTATCGAACGCACCAACGCCAACGCCGCCGCGTTGCAAGCCATTGTCGCCGAGCGCGATTGGCTGGGCAATTTGGCGCAGGATGAGGCGAGCCGGTCCACGACCAGCGTGTGCCTGACCGTCGAAGGTGCCGATGAAGCGATGATCAAGAAAATGGCATCTCTGCTGGAGGCCGAGGATGCGGCATACGACATTGCGGGATACCGCGATGCGCCCGCTGGCCTGCGCATTTGGTGCGGGGCGACGGTGGATACCGCCGATATCGAAGCGCTCGGCCCGTGGCTCGATTGGGCCTATGCCGAGGCAAAAGCCGCTGCCGAAACTGGGGCCGCCGCCGCTTAAATTCACACATCATGGTCATTCCCGCGAAAGCGGGAACCCAACTCCTGCCGCGTAATTTTATACCACCGGAGATGGGCCCCTGCCTTCGCAGGGGTGACGAACTTTATCAATTTTTGGAGAATTCCCATGACCCGTCCATTAGTCCTCATTAGCGATAAAATGTCCCCCAAGGCCGCCGAAATCTTCCGCGAACGCGGTTGCGATGTGGAGGAAATCACCGGCCTTAGTCCCGAAGAACTCATCAAAATCATCGGCAAATATGACGGCCTCGCTATCCGCAGCTCGACCACCGTTACGCCGGAAATCCTCGACGCAGCGACCAACCTGAAAGTCATTGGCCGCGCCGGTATTGGTGTTGATAACGTCGACATCCTTTACGCCAGCGCCAAGGGCGTGGTCGTGATGAACACGCCCTTCGGTAACTCCATCACCACCGCCGAACATGCGATTGCATTGATGTTCGCGCTCGCCCGCCAACTGCCCGAGGCCGAC
>JBGSSR010000253.1:0-10590 GCA_041736905.1 Sphingomonadaceae bacterium
GCGCAACTCGCCATGTTACGGTATCAGCTTAATCCGCATTTCCTGTTCAACACGCTCAATTCCATTTCGACTTTGGTGCTGCTGAAGGAAACCGATGCCGCCAATGCGATGTTGTCTCGCCTATCGTCGTTTTTGCGGTCAACGCTCACCGAAACCAATGCTGGCATGGTGACCATTGCGCAGGAGGTAGAGACGTTGAAACTCTACCTCGACATCGAAAAAATGCGGTTTGAGGAGCGCCTTCGCGTGTCCTACACGGTTGATGAAAATGCGCGCGATGCAATGATACCGTCGTTGCTGCTGCAACCCCTTGTCGAAAACGCCGTTAAATATGCCGTGTCGGCGAAGGAAGATGGTGCGGATATTGCGGTTTCGGCGCAGCTTATCGGGCCGAATGTTCGCATCATCGTATCCGACACTGGCCCCGGCTTGCATGGGGAGCAGGCGCGGGACACGGTATCCACCGGCGTCGGCATGGCGAATATCAGGGAACGGCTTATCCAAACCTATGGCACCAATCATCGTTTCGACACGACAAGCAAGCCAACCGGCGGGTTTGAAGTAGCGATTGAATTGCCTTATGGCCGCACCGCACCCGGCCAATTGGCGGTGTTCAGCGGCGGCCAATTTAACAGCGGGCTGCCACCACGCTTGACGGACATGGCAGAAACAGGGACACCATTTAAAACACAACGCAATGGGGGGAACAGGAAAGGAATGATTGAGGCATGACCATCCGCACGATCCTCGTCGATGATGAGAAATTGGCGATTCAGGGCCTTGAGCTGCGGCTTGCCGCGTTTGAGGACATCGAAATCGTTGCCACATGCCAAAACGGACGGGAAGCCATCCGTAAGATAAAGACGTTAAAGCCCGATCTCGTTTTCCTCGACATTCAAATGCCCGGCTTTGACGGGTTTTCGGTGGTGCAGGGGGTTATGGACATTGACCCGCCCTTGTTCGTGTTCGTCACCGCCTATTCCGAACACGCGATTAAGGCGTTTGAGGCGGATGCGATTGATTATCTGATGAAACCGGTGGAGCCAGAACGCTTGGCCGACACCATGGACCGCGTGCGCACCCGCATGACCGAAAAACGCGGCGTTGAGGAGGTTGAGCGCCTGCGCAACGTCATAACCGAGGTCGCGCCAGAAGCCGCCGAAGACTATATGCCCGCTGATGAAGAAATGGCGAGCAGCCGGTTTGAAAAGCTGATCAACATTAAGGACCGCGGCCAAATCTTCCGTGTCGATGTGGACAGCATTGAGCGCATTGAGGCGGCGGGCGATTATATGTGCATCTACACCGCCGACAACTCATTGATTTTACGTGAGACGATGAAGGATTTGGAAAAACGTCTCGACCCCCGCGTGTTCCAACGTGTGCACCGGTCGTGGATTGTGAACCTCAACCAAGTGCGGCAGGTAAAGCCCCACACCAATGGCGAATGCTTCCTTGTATTGGAAAGCGGCGCGGACGTGAAGGTATCGCGCAGTTATCGGGATGTGGTGGCGCGGTTCGTGCATTAGCGCTTAGCTGCGGACCAACCCGTCAATCGCGCCATAGCCGGCCGCCTTCAACATCCGCGCCCGCGCTACGTTCATGCCGCCTAGGGGCAGAGGGATCATGCCCAACGCCTCCGCCTGCCGCGCCATGCGTTGATATGCCAACGGTCCCAATGCCCGCGCGCCTTTATGGCTGTTGGTGGTGAACACTGGCGAAACGAATACCACCCGCGCCCCTGCTCGTGTAGCGGCAAAAAGGTCGGCCATGCGGTGTGCGCTGGCGCTGATCGGCGCGGCGCGGCGTGATGTGCGGCCTTGCCACCCGCTGAAATGCCAGCCATCAGCATCCGCAAAATGCAGCGGCTCCGCCCCCGCTAAAATTATGAGCACCCCGCGCCTCCGTGCAACCGAACGTAGCCGCCGAAACAATAGGCACCGCTGCGCATCGCCCAATCCATAATGCCGAAAAACTACAACGCCCCCGCGCGGCAACCGCCGCACCGCGCGCAATAGTGTCGCCTCGTCCACCCGTTCGTCGGTGAATAGATAGGGCGTTGGCGTGTTGGCTTGGCGGATGGGCATGGTCCCGCTATAGCGCGGCGAACTCGTTTTCATAAGGTCCGATTATGCCCGCCGATGCTTTGCACCAAGTCCACCAATCGATCGCCGCCGCCGCCGCGCGCGCAGGCCGAAAGGCGCAGGATGTGGCGCTTATTGCGATAAGCAAAACGCACGACGCCGACGCCATTCGCCCTCTGATTGCCGCTGGGCAGCGCGCGTTCGGCGAAAACCGTGTGCAGGAAGCGGAGGGCAAATGGCCCGCTTTGCTGGCCGAAACGCCCGGCATTACGTTGCATCTGGTCGGCCAATTGCAATCGAATAAGGCCGATGAGGCGGTCGCATTGTTTGATGTCATTCACAGCGTGGACCGTTCTTCCCTCATCGCTGCACTGGCCAAGGCCGAGGCGAAGGCTGGGACTCAACGCGCCTATTTCCTGCAAGTCAACATTGGCGATGAACCGCAAAAGGGCGGCTGTGCTATCCCCGACACTGCCAACTTATTGGCTGAAGCGCACGCGGCTGATCTCAATGTCATCGGCTTAATGACGGTCCCACCCGCCGATACGGAGGCTGCGCCTTATTTTGCGCTCCTTGCCAAAATGGTGCGCGAGCTTGGTTTGAGCGAATTGTCGATGGGCATGTCCGGCGATTTTGAAACCGCCATCATGCTCGGCGCGACGCATGTGCGGGTCGGCAGCGCATTATTCGGCGCGCGGTCATAATTTAGGCACTCCTCACCCGCCGCCCGAAAATTAACCAAAAAACCTTTGCCCGAAACCCGCGCCTCCGTTAAGCGATTGCGCACCATTTTGCGGTAGAGAGCATCCATGCTCCATCAACCCGCATTCCAAGTCTTGGGGGAAATATGTCGAAATTGCGCGCCATCCTAACGTTAGCCGCCATCCCTCTTTGGGCCGGAGCGGCGCATGCGGCCCCCGCCGCCGCCGGAGCGGTCGAAATTTTCACCCCCGATACCGGTGATCAGGCCTGGGTTCTGACCGCCAGCGCACTGGTGCTCATGATGACCATCCCCGGCCTCGCGTTATTCTATGGCGGTTTGGTGCGGTCGAAGAATTTCCTCTCCGTCCTTATCCAATGCGGCGCGATTGCGGCGGTGAGCAGCATTTTGTGGATTACTGTGGGATATAGCCTCGCTTTTTCGGTCGATGGCGGCGAGTATATCGGGTCGATGACCAATTTCATGTTTGGCAATATGGTCGCCATTCGGGAAGGGCAATCGATTGGTGAGTTGGTCTTTGGCCTGTTCCAGATGACTTTCGCCATCATCACCCCCGCGCTGATGGTCGGCGCATGGGTGGAGCGGGCGCGCTTTGGTTGGGTTATGGCATTCACCACGCTTTGGACTTTGATGGTCTACATCCCCGTGGCCCGTTGGGTTTGGGGCGGCGGATGGCTCGCCGATATGGGCGTGATTGACTTCGCGGGCGGCATCGTCGTTCACACCACGGCGGGCGTTTCCGCCTTGGTTGTGGCGGTGATGATTGGCAAGCGCACCGGCTGGCCGCGCCAATTGATGTTGCCGCATAGCCCAGCGTTGACCGTGGCGGGCGCAGGTTTGTTGTGGGTCGGCTGGTTCGGGTTCAACGGCGGCAGCGCATTGTCAGCCAGCGACGTGGGCGCGGGCAGCGCGATTATCAACACGCATTTGGCGGCCAGCGTCGCCGCCATCGTCTGGGCGGGCATTGAGCGGGTGAAGGTCGGCAAATCGACCGCCATCGGCCTTGCCACCGGCGCGATTGCGGGCCTTGCCACTATAACGCCAGCGGCCGGAACCGTTGGCACTGGTGGCGCGATTATTATCGGATTATTGGGCAGCATCGTGTGCTTCATTGCGGTCAGCCTGGTCAAATTCAAACTGCAAATTGACGATTCCTTGGACGTATTCGCTGTCCACGGCGTTGGTGGGATGCTCGGTTCCATCTTGCTCGCGGTGTTCACGCACAGCTATTTTGGCGGCAATGGCTATGTCGACGGCGTCACCTTGGGCGGTCAGTTGATGACGCAAGTGATCGGCGTTGGCGTGGTTGCCCTATGGTCGATTTTCGTCAGCGTCATCATCGGCTTTGCCGTATCGATGATCATCCCCATGCGCGTCAGCCAAGACGCCGAACGCGAAGGGCTAGACATCACAAGCCACGGCGAACGCGCGTGGGAAATGGATTGATTGCGAATATTTAGCGTAAACAAAAAAAGGCGGCGGGGACCACATCCTCGCCGCCCTTTTTGTGCATTAGTTACAGGTAACTTTGCCCGAACCCGTCTTGCTCACGGTGCATTTCGCGCCGCCGGTTACGGTGATGTTGCCCGATCCGATGATGTTGGTATCGGCGGTTTCGGTGACCTTCATTGCGACATTGCCGGAGCCGACGATGGAAATATCCGCTGTGCGTGCGGTTACGCCCTCGGCCTTGATATTGCCCGCGCCCGCGATGGTGACATCGGCGGAATCGACGGTGCCAGCGGTCAACGTCGCGTCTCCGGAGCCCGCGATGGTGCCTTCCATCGACTTTGCGGTGACAGTGGCCACTGTCAGGTCGCCTTTGCCTGCGATGGTCCATTCGACACTATCGCCGCTGAGTTCAGCGACCTGCACCGCGCCAGATCCAGCCAACGTCACATCGGACAGGCTGGGCACCGTGATGATGATTTTAACCGGTGCGCCAGACGCGCCGTTTTTGCGGCCAACGACCAAGTCGTCACCGTCAAGGATATAGCGCAGGCCGTCCAATGTGCCCGCGTCACCCTCGGCCTTGATGCTGGCCTTGTCGCCCTTTTGCACGATGACTTCATCGGGACCGGCCACGACCAGTTCGGTAAAGTTGGCAAGTGCTGTATCGGCATCGGTGATGGCTTCACCCTTGTCCAAATTGTTGGAGCCGAAGGTGATGTCAAACCCGCCACCCTCTTTGTCCGATTTGGTGTCTACGTTACATCCGGCCAGCCCGATGGCGATGGCGGATAAGGCAAGCGCGACGACCGCGCCCTTTGGCATGTGCCGGTTGAATTTGATGCGCATGGCACCCTCCTTTGCAAGGTTGCCCCCTTACACGTCGAATGTGGGGCAGGGGTGTGCGCGTTGCAAGGGCAAAAAAACGGCGGCGGAATTGCTTCCACCGCCGATTATTTCAAATGCGAAACCGATTATCCCGATTTCTCATAATATTGCGGCGCCGCCTCGTTCAGGATTTCGAGGATTTTCTTCAGCGCCGCCGGTTCGTCGGTTTTTTCCATCGCGGCGAGTTCGCGGGCCAAACGGCTGGACGCAGCCTCAAAAATTTGACGCTCGGAATAGCTTTGCTCCGGTTGATCATCGGGGCGGAACAAGTCGCGGGTGACCTCGGCAATCGAAACCAGATCGCCGGAGTTGATTTTCGCTTCATATTCCTGCGCGCGGCGTGACCACATGGTGCGTTTAACGCGCGGTTTGCCCTTTAACGTTTCGATGGCCTCGCGCAGCGTTTTGTCGCTGGACAACTTGCGCATGCCAACGCTTTCCGCCTTGTTCATCGGAACGCGCAGCGTCATTTTTTCCTTCTCAAAACGAAGGACATACAATTCCAATTGCATCCCGGCGATTTCGCCCTTTTGCAATTCAATCACGCGGCCAACGCCGTGTTTGGGGTAAACGACATAATCGCCAACATCGAATATCGCGGCAGTGCTTGCCATAATCATGACCCTTTCTTTTTATCGTTTGGGAAGTCAGCGTTCAGGTACGGTGCGGGAGAGTTTTATGAGTTGTCAATTGGAATATTGAGCAAGAGTACCGCAGCATAATGACGCTTTCTCTATTCAACGGCGCACGCTCGATAGGGCGTTGCCATCCGGAAATAGCGCGGGAATCCGCGCCGTTGAGACGTACATAGCAGATTCGACGCAAAAATGCCACCCCGTTGCAAAAAAGGATGGAATTATATTTCGCAATTGTGTTCCATTCGGATGCAATCAGGCAATAATATCCGGAATCAATTGATCCTCCAGCACCGCGATTTTGTCTTTTAGCAGCAATTTGCGCTTTTTCAGGCGGGCGATCTGCAATTGGTCGGGGATGGCTTGATCCAACAGGGCGTCAATCGCGGCGTCCATGTCACGATGTTCGATACGCAAAGCCTGCAACTGTTGAATCAAGCCGTCATCGTTCATCACGTCGAACCTTCGCCTTATCGTTATGCAGCCACCATAGAGCAGCGCGGGCAGGCAGGCTATCGCAAAAATTAGCCCTTACATCGCTTAACCACCAATAGGGGGAGACAGACGGCGGATTTCGTGATGTAATTCCGTTTGGTGCCAAAAAAGGAGTGATTCGTTCTCATCGACACCTGAATTTGTTTCTTTATATCAATGCAAAGGAGATAGCTGTGGCTAATGCACATCTGACCGCTCTGGAATCCAAACATCATCAATTGGAGGCCATGATCGCCAAAGAAGAGGCGCGACCCGCCCCTGATGTTGTAAAGATCCACACGCTGAAGAAACAAAAATTGCGATTGAAGGATGAATTGACCGGCCATTTAACGCATTAATGGCGGACGGAAGTAGGGGCGAACGAATGGCGTTACGCCCCTTTTTCGTGCCTCAAGAAAACCAACCGTCCTGCTGCAATTGCTTATAAAAGCTGCGGCTGACGGGAACCTCCAAATTTTCGCTTAAAGTCAATGTCGCGCGGCCTTCTGCGCGCTTCACCGTGCGGTCGGCGTCGCGCGCAACCCACCAGCCGCGATGCGTTTGTGCACCTTTGTGCGGCGGCAATTCGGCCATGGCATCGGACAAGCGCATCAGGACGAGTTCCGATTGCCCGCCCACCAGATGTACGCGCAAATAATGATCCTCTGCTTGTAACGCCATGATGCCGACGTGGCGCAAAGGTGGTGGCAGTCGGTCGGCCAATAAAGGCCCCGCGACTGGCGGCGATGCTGGGCTTGCCTCCTTCATGGCGGGTGGCAGATTTGGAACAACGTCCGCGTGCTCATCCGATTGCATCATGATGGGAGCAACCGGCGTCGGAACAACCGCCTCCACATCGCGGCGATTGACCATTACATTTAACGCGGTAATCGCAACGCTGATTAATGACGTTAGGCCTAGATGGACAAGAAACCTTTGTCCCGTGATGGCAAACGCGCCGAAGAATATCTGCCCTGTGCCGATAAGAATCATGGTTAGAGGTAGCGCGATAAGAATGCCGACGGTCGGCACCTCCACCCATGGCCATGGCCTCAACCGCCCCCAAGTTTCCACCGCTTCCGTCACGCCGATGCCAATAACCGCGCCCGACACCATCAGGATTTGCCAGAAGGCTAAGCGAGGCCAAAACCCGATATTATCGGTTTGGAGCGGCGCAATAACCGCCATGATGAACCCGATAACGATGACAATGACAAAGGCACGCCGATGACGCGCACCGAAGCCGGGCCTTATTGGCGTGGCCACGCCTGCCGTTGGCGTTTTGGCCCCTGCCATCGGCGCTTTTTTCCCTGCCATTGGCGATGCGTGAGTGGTCGGATCGGTCATGTCACGCAGTTTTCCTTGCCTTTCGCGTAAGCCCGTTTGCGATGCCGCCGCCCCCACGCCACAACAAGGTCATAGCAAACACCAATACAGGAGCAAGTCACATGAACCAGTTTTCTTCAATAATCACCGCCGTCGCATTGGCCGCGAGCAGCATTTCTTCAGTCGCCTTGGCACAGGACGCGCCCGCCGCGACACAGGAGGCCACTGCCTCTCTCGCGCTAACATTCACCGGTATCCAAACGCAGGAAGGCGCGATTTTGGGTCAAGTCTATGACAATGAAGCCGCGTATAACGGCGGCGGTAAACCCGTGCGCATGATTATGATCGACACCGATGCCGCCGAAGTTTTGACGATGCTGGAAGGGTTAAAGCCCGGCCAATACGCTATCCGCGTGTTCCATGATGTCGATGGCGACATGAAGATGGGCACCAATCCCTTTGGCATGCCGATCGAGCCATTTGCGTTCTCCAACAACGCCATTGGCAATATGGGGCCAGCGAAATGGGACGCCGCCGTGTTTGAAGTGACCGCTGGGGCCAATGCGCACAGCATCAATATTCAATAATTTTGGACGCAGGAGCGATTTGCCATGACCAACCTGAACCGCCGCCATTTCTTGGGCACTGGACTGCTGGCCGCCGGAGCCGCGATTATCACGCCGGAAATGGCGCTGGCAGGCTCCGCTCCCGCGAAATGGACATTGGGCGTGTCCGATGTTGAGGAAGATGTGGCCGAACACGCGCTCACCCCGTTGCATGGCAAAGCGCCCGATGGATTTGCCGCCACCCTCTATCGCAACGGCCCCGCAAAATTCCGTCGCGGGAGCAGCGAAGCGGGGCATTGGTTTGATGGCGACGGGCTCGTCCGCCGCTGGCGCGTGGGGGAGGGGAAGGCGACCATGGCCGCGCGCTTTGTCGATACGCCCAAACGGCGGTTGGAAACCAAACTGAACGCCATCGTCCAACCTGGCTTTGGGACGCCGCAACGCCCCGGCTCTGTGGTCACTGGCAACGACGACACCAACGCCGCCAATACCAGCGTCATGATGGCGGGCGGTGAGTTGTGGGCATTGTGGGAGGGCGGTTCGGCCACCATGATGGATCCCGAAACCCTCGCCACCGTCGGCCCCAAAACATTCCGACCAGACCTTAAACAAATGCCCTTTTCCGCGCACCCCCGCGTTGACCGCGATGGCACGATTTGGAATTTCGGCGGTAATGGGCAGGCGACCTATATCTGGAAATTCAACCCCGATGGCAGCTTCGCGCGCGGTGATTTGGTGAAGATGGACCGCGGCAGCTACTTCCACGATTTCACCACGACGGAGCGCCACATCATCATCGTCTTGCAACCATGGGTGCAGGAGGGATTCAAATTCCCACTGTCCACGGCGATGGTTTGGCGGCCCGAATTGGGCACACGGGTGTTGGTCATTGATAAGGATGATTTTAGTAAACGCCGCGCGTATGAATTGCCCGCGTTCTCGTTCTTTCACCTGTCCGATGGATGGGAGGAAAGCGACGGCACCATCCGGTTCGACGGCTGCCTTGAGGCCGACCCCAGCTTTGGCCAAACTGCGGCATCGGCCTTGTTGCAGGGCATAGATATGCACGCGCCGCCGGTGATGCTGACGCAAATCGTGTTGCGCCCCAATGGCCGTGCGGAGATGGTGGCGGCTGGGGTGGAGGGCGAATTCCCCGCCAGCGACCGGCGCTACACGGGTAAGGCGCGCCGCTATGTCGCGCATGTTACGGGCTATCGCGACACGCCATTCCCGCATGCCATTGCAGCATGGGATTGGGCCAAGGGTCGCGATGATAAGTATGACTTTGGCGACCATCAATTGGTGGAAGAATTCCTGTTTGTGCCGCGTGGGGAGGGCGAGAATGACGGCTGGCTAATCGGGACCACACTTAACCTGACGGCGCGCAAAAGCGAACTGCACCTACTCGACGCGCTCCATATCGCTGACGGACCAGTGGCGTCCTGGCAGGCGAACGTGCCATTGCCGCTGAGTTTCCACGGCACGGTCTTGTAAGTTTTGGCGGTAAAGTGGAGCGGGTGAAGGGAATCGAACCCTCGTATTCAGCTTGGGAAGCTGCTGCTCTACCATTGAGCTACACCCGCTAGCCCGACGCGCAATGCCCAAAACGGCGCGCGGCGTCAAGGGTCTAGCCATGGCCTGCGCGCCATGTTAGGTTCGCATTTGCAACCCAGTTTCCAAAGGCCCCCCTATGCCCTCGATTATCCGCACCGTCGACGACCTCAATGCCGCTTTGGCGGAGCAGCGGGCGGCGTTTCATGCCATGCCCTATCCCGATGCCGCATGGCGGGTGGAACGGATTAAGCGAGTTATCGCATTGACCAAGGCCTATGCGGATCGATTTGTGGATGCTGTGGACGCGGACTTTGGCGGTCGGCCCGCCATTCAAACGCGGATGGAGCTTTATGCCGTGATTGAAGGCGCAAAGTATAACATCAAAAATGTGCGCAAATGGATGAAGGCGGAGAAGGTGTCCTTGCCCCTGCCGCACAAACTCAACGGGGCAAAGGCGGAGATTTTCCGGCAGCCGTTGGGCGTGGTCGGCATGATTGGGCCGTGGAACTTCCCCTTCACGCTGCTGCTCGGTCCATTATGCGGCGCGTTGGCAGCGGGCAATCGGGTGCTGTTTAAGCCATCGGACATTACGCCAGCCAGCACCGAAGTGATTGGCGCGGCGATTGCCGAATATTTCGACGCGGATGAAGTCGCAACCGCCATCGGCGGGCTGGAACTGGCGCATGCGTTTTCAGGGCTTCCGTTTGACCATTTGCTGTTCACCGGATCGCCAGCGGTTGCGCATCCAGTCATGAAGGCGGCGGCTGAAAATCTGGTCCCGGTCACGTTGGAACTAGGCGGCAAATGCCCCGTGGTGTTGGATGACGGCAGCGATTTGGAGCAAGTCATGCCGCGCCTGATGATGGGCAAGTTGCAGAATGCTGGGCAAATCT
>JBGSSR010000268.1:0-7241 GCA_041736905.1 Sphingomonadaceae bacterium
GCAAGGTCCGCACCGCGCGCGGCGACTACATCGGATAGGCCAGTGGCGGTGATAATCGGGGTCAGCGATTCCCATGGCTCTGCCGAACCGAGCAGCAGATTCTCCGCCAAACTCCCGGGCAACAGCAAGGGCCGCTGCCCCGCCCAACCGGTGTGCTGTGCCAAGGCGGTGCCGGTTATCGGCCTGCCATCCATGATGATGATGCCCCGCCGCTCGGGCGCAAGTCCAAGCAGCGCATGCAGGATGCTCGATTTGCCCGACCCCGTTTCGCCCGAAATAACATGCAGCCCCGGCCCCTGCCAATCGGCATTAAAAGGGCCAATTGCGGTCCGGTCAGCGTAGACGATTACCACATCCTTTAACTCTATGCGCGGCGCAGACTGCAGTGGCGCATGGGCGCTAGATGGCTGAAACGGCGCGGCATCGGCTAGGACGGCGTCAATGCTGGCTTTGGATGCCTCACCCTGCGATTTGTCATGGTAAGCGGCGGCCATGCGGCGCATTCCTAGATAAAATTCCGGCGCCATCGCCAACGCAAAAAAGGCGCCGGTCAGATTCAAATCCTCCGGCGCAGGAAATGGCAACAGGCCGAGCAACGAAAATCCGCAATAGACCGCGACCAACGCTACCGACAATGCGGCGAAAAACTCCATCACCGCGCTGGAGATGAACGCCACGCGCAGCACCATTATGGTGCGCGTCGCAACATCATGCGCCGCGCCGCCAATTTGCCGCGTGACGCGCTCTTCGGCGCCATTGGTTAGGATTAATGGCAAGTGTTCTACGCGATCGACGAACAGGCCCGATAGGCGGCTCAATGCCTCCATCTGCCGCTCCGCCTCGCCTTTGCCCGCATAGCCAGCAAGCGCAATGCCGATCACGAAAGGGATGAGCGTGAACAGCATGATAAGCGCAGCAAACCAGCTGGCCATCGCCACCGCCACCGCGATGAGAAGGGGCGACCACACCGCCGCTTGGCGCAAAGGTTGGAAGCGAGCGACCATCGCCTCGCCGGCCTCGACATCGTCTAAGGCGACGCGCAAATCTTCGCCAACTATTCGCCCGCGTTGCATAGCTGTGGGCAATAATGCTCGGAAAATAAGGGTTCTTAGGGCGGTTTTGGCGGCGTTTGCGGCGCGCTGGCCGTGGATCAGTGCACCCCCCTGAACCCCTGCGCGCCACACTCCGCTTAGGATTAAACCGAGCAGCAGCCACGGACGAAAGGCGGCATCCACGTCGCCAACCAAACTGCCAATAAACGCGGACAGGCACGCGGCAAAGCCAATCGCCCCCAATGCGTCGGCGATCCATAGGATCCCCGCCGTTCGGCTTTTTGATTGCGAATTTTGCACTTTATCAGACAATTTGGAAACCTTGGTGATGGAAAAACCCCTTGACGATAATTACACTTTCACCTATTCATTAAGTTGTTAATTAATGCAAGTGATAAGAGTCGTTCCCCTCACGAACCGGCCACCCTTTGTGGCCAAGGAGTTACACAATGGACATGGCAGTTGTCGAGCTATCTCGGCTCCAATTTGCGCTCACCGCAATGTATCATTTTCTTTTCGTGCCCCTGACGCTGGGCTTGTCCTTCATGCTGGTCATTATGGAAAGCATTTATGTGATGACCGGCAAAGAGGTGTGGCGCGTTATCACGCGGTTTTGGGGCAAATTGTTCGGCATAAACTTTGTTCTGGGTGTGGCCACGGGCCTGACCATGGAATTTGAGTTCGGCACCAATTGGTCCTATTTCTCGCATTATGTCGGGGACATTTTCGGCGCGCCATTGGCCATCGAAGGGTTGATGGCGTTTTTCCTTGAGGCAACCTTTGTCGGCTTAATGTTCTTCGGCTGGGACAAAATGTCGAAGCGCGCGCATTTGTTCACGACGTTCCTTGTCGCGCTTGGCTCTAACTTATCGGCGTTGTGGATATTGATTGCCAATGGCTGGATGCAAAACCCCGTTGGCGCGAAGTTCAACACCGATACCATGCGCATGGAAATTTTCGATTTCTATGCCGTTTTGTTCAATCCCGTGGCGCAGGCGAAGTTTGTGCACACGGTCAGCGCAGGGTATACCACCGCATCAGTGTTCGTTGTGGGCGTATCGGCTTATTATTTGCTGCGCGGGCGGTTCACGGCAGTGGCCAAACGGTCGATGGCGGTAGCAGCTGCCTTTGGCCTTGCGGCCTCTACGTCCGCCGTCGTGCTGGGCGACGAGTCGGGCTATGTGTTGACCGACAACCAAAAGATGAAATTGGCTTCGATTGAGGCAATGTGGCATACCGAGCCTGCACCTGCTGGCCTGACGTTGATTGGCATTCCATCGATGGCGGACCGGGCAACGCATTATGAGATTAAAGTGCCCTATCTGTTGGGCCTGATTTCCACGCGCAGCCTGACGGGCGAAGTGGAGGGCATCAACGATCTGGTCCTGCGCGCCGATGAGCGTATTCGGTCGGGTATCATTGCTTATGATGCGCTTGAAACGCTGAAAAAAGACCGTGACGACCTTGCTGCGCGGGCGCAATTTGAGGAGCATCGCGCTGACCTTGGCTATGCCCTCCTCCTGAAACGACAAGTTGCCGACCCGCGCACCGCGACCGATGGGCAGATTAGCATCGCGGCATGGGATACCGTGCCCAATGTGCCGGTCACTTTCTATCTGTTCCGTTTTATGGCAGGCCTTGGTTTCTTCTTCATTGCCTTCTTCGCCTTCGCCTTCTGGTCGGTGAGCCGTCATGAGTTTGAGAACAAATGGTTCTTGCGCACCGCGGTGGCGATCATTCCCTTGCCCTGGTTGGCGGCGGAAATGGGTTGGGCGCTGGCCGAATATGGGCGGCAACCATGGGCAATTGATGGCGTGTTGCCGACCTTCCTTGGCGCAAGCAGCCTGACCGTGCCGCAATTGTGGACGACCATCATTGGCTTTACCGCTCTCTATGGCGCGCTGGCGGTGATTGAGGTGCGGTTGATGGTGTCGCAAATCAAGAAGGGCCCGATTGAACACGCGCCAGCCTATGACCCTGCCTATGGCAACGGTGGCGGCGGCGCCCCAACCTGTCAACCCGCGGCCGGCGGCTATGCCCCGCTGCCCGCAGAATAAGGGAGAGAGACGATGGATATCCCCTTCGACTATGACACGCTGCGCATTATTTGGTGGGGCCTGCTTGGCACCTTGCTGATCGGATTTGCGCTGACCGATGGCTATGACTTTGGCGTCGCCAGCCTGATGCCCTTCATCGGCAAAACGGATGAAGAACGCCGCCTTGTCATCAACGCAATCGCCCCCCATTGGGAAGGGCATCAGGTTTGGTTTATTCTTGGCGGCGGGGCCATTTTTGCCGCGTGGCCGTTTGTCTATGCGATTAGTTTTTCGGGCTTTTACCTCGCTATGTTCCTGGTGCTCGCGGCGCTGATCCTGCGGCCAGTGGCGTTTAAATATCGCAGCAAACACGCCGATCCCAAATGGCGCGCGCGCTGGGATTGGGCGTTGTTTGTTGCCGGTTTTGTCCCGCCCTTGGTGTTCGGTGTGGCCGTCGGTAACACCTTGCTGGGTGCGCCCTTCCGCTTGGACAGCGATTTGCGCAGCTTTTATGAAGGGTCCACGCTAGAATTGTTTACGCCCTTTGCACTGGTTGCGGGCCTACTCAGCGTTGCAATGGTGGTGTTGCATGGCGCGGGCTTCCTGTCGGTCAAGTTGGAATATGGCGTGGTCCGCGACCGCGCGCGCAAAATTGGCATATTTGCCGGTGCGTTGGTGCTTGCCTTGTTCGCTATCGGCGGACTGATGGTGGCCTTTGGCGACATGGGCTTTGCGCTCGCCGAGGCCGTGCCTGCTAATGGCCCGTCCAATCCCTTGTACGTGAAGGCGGTGGCGGAACCGGGCGCGTGGATGAACAATTATTCGCTGTATCCGTGGATGACGATTGCCCCAATTTTGGGCTTTGTGGGTGCAGCCATGGCCATGTTGGGCATTGCCCGCGGCAGCGATAGCCCCGTGTTCACTGGCTCTGCGATAGCCACCATCGGCATTATCAGCACCGTGGGCCTGTCGATGTTCCCGTTCATCTTCCCCAGCGCGCTGGATCCCGCCAGCAGCCTGACGGTGTGGAATGCCTCGTCCAGCCACATGACTTTGTGGATCATGCTCATCGTGACCGGCATTTTCCTGCCGCTGATCTTGATTTACACGACCTATGTCATGCGCGTGTTGTTTGGCCGCGTATCGTTGCAAGACGTCCGCACCAACCCCGACTTTTACTAAAAGGAGCCTTTCCGATGTGGTATTTTGCATGGATTTTGGGCCTGTTCGCCGCGCTGGCATTCGGCATCATCAACGGCATGTGGCATGAGTTTAACTCGCCCCTAGACGAAGATTGCAACCTGTAACCTACGTTTGACCGTGCGCCCGTGCCGGCGATTGCCGCCGAGCTTTCTGGGCAAAGCGGGAAAAGGGGCCGCTTAGTTGGGCCGAAGCCGAACGAAAAAATAAAATTATATCATATATTTAGTGAAAATGGTGCACCCGACGGGATTCGAACCCATGGCCCCCAGATTAGGAATCTGATGCTCTATCCGGCTGAGCTACGGGTGCGCCTTGCCTTTGCTATCGGCGTGGGCGGGCCGAGTCAACGGCGCGCGTGTTACACCGTCCCGCCGCGCGCCTGATTTAGGCCTTACGACGTGCGGCGCGCCCTTGGTTAGGGTCCTTACAATGTGCGGCCCATGGCAAGGAACTTGTCCTGCCGCCCGCGTTTTAGGGTCGCGGCGTCTTGTCCGGCCATGGATTCCAGCGCATCGCCGATGGCTTTGCGCAGGTTGGCCAAGGCCAATTCAGGGTCGCGGTGTGCGCCGCCGACGGGTTCGGGGACGATGGTGTCCACAACGCCCAGTGCCTGCAAATCCTGCGCACTGATCCGCATCGCTTGCGCGGCATCGGCGGCTTTATCGCCGGTGCGCCAGAGGATGGAGGCGCAGCCTTCGGGCGAAATCACCGAATAAACGGCGTGTTCAAACATGAGCACGCGGTTGCCAGCGGCGAGCGCAATGGCCCCGCCGGAGCCGCCCTCCCCCACCACCGCGGCAACCATCGGCACGCCAAGGGCAAGGCATTTTTGGGTGGAACGGGCGATGGCTTCGGCCTGTCCGCGTTCTTCGGCTTGTACGCCGGGGAATGCGCCCGATGTATCAACAAGCGTTACCACGGGGAGGCCAAAGCGGTCGGCAAGGTCCATCAGGCGGATGGCTTTGCGGTATCCCTCGGGCTTCCCCATGCCGAAGTTATGGCGAAGGCGGCTGACGGTATCGTCGCCCTTTTCATGGCCGATGACGACGACGCGGCGGTCGCCCATTTTGGCAAAGCCGCCCAAAATTGCCTGATCATCGCCAAAGGCGCGGTCACCAGCGAGGGACAGAAATTCGTCAAAAAGCCCCTCGACATAATGCTTAAAATGCGGGCGGTCGGGGTGGCGCGCAACTTGAGACTTTTGCCACGGCGTCAATTTGGCATAGGTATCGGCGAGCATTTTGTCCGCCTTTAACCGCAACTTGGCAATTTCAGCGTCGATGTTCAATTCGCCCGCGCTGGCGGTTTCCTGAAGCTCGATGATGCGCGCTTCAAGCGCCGCAATCGGCTTTTCAAAATCGAGATAAGTGGTCATGGCCAAAGCGGTTAGTCGTTACGGCTGCTTGGGTCAACCGGTGGCGCGCCCATATTGCCCATCTTGGCAAGGGGATGGCGGTGATTAACCAGCGCGACCAAAGCCGCGCTGTCCACGTGCGTGTAAATCTCGGTCGTGGCAATATCGGCATGGCCCAGCATCATTTGCAGCGCGCGCAGGTCCGCGCCGCCCGACAACAAATGCGTGGCAAAGGCATGGCGCAGCACGTGCGGGCTGACCTTTTGCGGGTCCAACCCCGCCTCTGCCGCCAATGCGCGGATGATTTGGAACAGGCGGATGCGGGTGATGTGCCCCGTCCGTGATGGGAACAGCCAGATGCCCTTGGCGTGTTTCGCGCCCGTTTCCAATGGCGCCTCCAACACTGCTTTCCAAGTCAGGCACGCGATGCGCGCGCGGTCGGATATGGGGACAAGGCGTTCTTTGCTGCCCTTGCCCTTGATAATCAGGAACGGCCGGTCGCCGACCACGGCGGCGCGGGGTAGGCCGACGAGTTCGGACGCACGCAGGCCGCTGCCATAGAGCAGTTCGACCAAAGCGGCGAGGCGGAGGTCGAGAGGGTTGGGATTCGCGCGAGCGGTGCGTTCGGCGATGACCGCGAACAAGGCGTCCACTTCATCGAGCGAGAGGATTTTGGGCAAGGCCCGCTGTGCGCCGGGACGGGGTAGCGCATCTGACGGGTCGTCATCACGCACGCCTTCGTCCAGCAGGAATCCGTAAAAGCCGCGCAATGCCGATGCTTTTCGTGCCACGCTATTGTGCGCGAGGTCCGCCCACTCGCCGCCCAAGCGCGCCAAATCATCGCGCCCCGCCCCGCCTAAACCGGACGGCAACAACGCCGCGGCCTTCACCAAATCGGTGCGATAGGCACTAATGCTGTTGGGCGACGCGCCGCGTTCCACCGCCATCATTTCCAGATAGCGGTCGATCAGCGCGGCGTCGGTTTCGGTCATGCCCCGACTTATGCCCGCGTTACTGCCTCGGCGACCAACATTCGCGCCTCCGCATCCAATCCCACGGCTTTCAGCGCGCGGATGGTTTGGAAAAACTCATCGGGTTTGATTTGCGCCCAATCCGTCCCCTGCATCGCCAGCATGGCGAGCAGCGCGACAGTGCCGGGTTCCCCCCGCTGCGCCGCCGCCGTGATGACGCGGCCAAAGGCGGATTTGCGCACGAGTGGCGTGCCAAGGTCATCGCTTTGTTCGACCAAAAACTCCGGCGACACGCGGCCAAGTCCGGCCAGGCCCGCGACCAGCAGCTTTGATTTCTGCTGCCCCGCGCTGTCGTCGTTGCCGATGAAGCTTTCCACGTCCCCTTCATCCACGGTTTTCAAACCCGGCGCGGAGGCGGCAATAATCGCCCAGCCGAGCGAACCAGTGTTGACATCATCCAGCCACATCGCCGCCTGCCGGTCCAAACCGGACGACACCATCGCGGCAATCAGCCAATCCTTCTGCGCATCGTCAATCCCGCTATCGGGCGCAATCGCGGCGGCGGCACGCGATGCTAGTACCAGTTGGCCGTATCCCGCGGCGCTTGGCGTCTGCCCGCTTTCGG
>JBGSSR010000339.1:0-14928 GCA_041736905.1 Sphingomonadaceae bacterium
CTGCCCATCCAAATGTCGATTGCCGCGCGCTTGGTGCAGCAAATGATAGACAGCGCCCTCCATCCCGACGCCTTGCGCCGCTTTGGCCGCCCCAGCAGACCCATCGTCCAATAGGTTGGTTACCGTCTCCGCGCCGATCACATCCTCTCGGCAGGTCACCGCTAAACGATATACGATATTCTTCAATTCGCGCACATTGCCGCGCCATCGGTGCATTTGCAGTTGCTGGATCGCCTCAGCATCGATTTGCTTAACCGGCAGACCTTCGTTTGCCGCCATAGCAAGAAAATGATGGGTCAGCGCCTCAATATCCTCCAGCCGTTCGCGAAGTGGCGGCAATTGGATAGGCACAACATTGATGCGGTAATAGAGATCTTCGCGAAACGCGCCTTGCTCAATCAAGACCTCAAAATCTTTATTGGTCGCGGCAATAATGCGCACATCAAGTTTAATGTTGGCCTTACCGCCCACCCGCGTAATCGCACCGGTTTGCAGAGCGCGGAGCAATCGCGTTTGCGCGTGCATTGGCATGTCGCCGATTTCGTCGAGGAACAAGGTGCCCCCCTGCGCCTGTTCAAACTTGCCAATGGATTGCCCCACGGCACCGGTGAACGCCCCCTTTTCATGACCGAACAATTCCGCCTCAATCAGTTCCGACGGGATGGCTGCCATGTTGACTGCGATGAACGGGCCAGTTTTCCGCTGCCCCAAATTGTGAATGGCCTCCGCGACCAATTCCTTGCCAGTCCCCGACTCGCCAAGGATCAGGACGGACAGGTCGTTGCGAAGCAACCGCGCGACCATCCGATACACGTCCTGCATCGCCGCGCTGCGTCCCACCAGAGGCATGGCACTCTCGCCAAAGCCGGTTTGGACGAGCATATCCTCACGCTGTGATTGGCGAATGCCTTGTTTTACTGCCAACACCAAGTCGTTTAGGTCGAACGGTTTTGGAAAATATTCAAACGCCCCCGCCTCCGACGCACGCACGGCGGTGTCGAGCGTGTTTTGCGCGGAAATGATGATGATGGGCAACTCTGGGTAAGCTTCATGCACCTGCCCCAAGGAATTAATGCCGTCGCTATCCGTTAAAATAACGTCCGTGATGAGCAGCGCATGCTTGCGTTTCGACAACACTGCATCGCGTTCTGCCACGCTAGTCACATGGTCGACGTCAATCCCTTCGGCATCCAGCGCTGCGCGGATGACCAAGGCGATGGAGGCGTCATCCTCTGCCAACAGAATAAGGGGCCGATCGCTCATGACTGTCTCCAATCGGTAATCGGCAATAACAGCCGGAAATGGGTAAGGCCCGCATCGCGGTCGCGTTCATAGCTAACGCGGCCATTCATATCGCGCATCAGCTTTTGCACGATGGCGAGGCCAAGCCCCTGCCCGTCGCGTTTTGATGTAACGAAGGGGGAGAATAATTCGTCGCTTATAGCTTCCGGCACGCCCGGGCCATTGTCCGATAGCGTGACTTCCACTGGCAGCTTAACCGGCCGTTCACCATGATTATCGGCAGGAGCCTTCAACGCGCCGCTCATAAGAAACCGCGTCGTGATGGTAATTTCAGGACACTCGGTCCCGCGCAATGCGTCGCAGGCGTTTTGCAGCAAGTTGATGAGGATTTGCAGCATCGCATCGGGGTCAACAATGACATCGGGCAGCGATGGGTCGAAATTTATACGGATGCTCGGCGGCGCGGGATTGGCGGCCCGCAAGGATTGGATGGCGCGGTCGAGCAAGACATGAATGTTGCTTGCCTCCAACTTCGGCGGGCGGCGCGAACCCAAATGCTGGATCTGGTCGATAATCCGCGCAATCCGGTCCACCTCCGTCACGATTAGGTTGATAAGCGGCAACGCCTTTTGCTCCGCCGTTTTGGCGAGCAATTGCGCCGCGCCCTTAATCCCGGCCAGCGGGTTCTTGATTTCATGGCTAAGGATCGATGGCGCGCCAAGCGCCGCTTGCTCCCCTGCCCTGTCACGCGCGCTTTGCAATACGCGTCCGCTAGGTTGTGGCAAAAGGGCGAGCACATACCAACCGGCGTGATTTTCAACGGGGGCCAGTGACACATCTACATTCTGAGTCCCCGTATCGGCACCGGGCAGCACAAGGTCCATGTTCTGCGCCGTCAAAGTCCCTTCTGGTCGGACCAGCATTTCATTCATCCGCTCATCGGCAAAACGAATGACTTTGCCAATATCCCGTCCTAACAGCCGGCGCGTGCTTCGTCCCAACAACACCTCCGCTGCGCCATTGGTGAAGCCGATAGTACCATCGGGCGCAATTGCGACCACGGGTTCGGGCAGGCTGCTTAGGATATGGAAACCAAGGCTGTGTTGCGCCGAAGCGGCGGGGTCGGTCATGCCGCAACCTGCTCCAACTGCGCATCGTAGAAATCGGTCAGCATGGCGACCACCTTTTTGGCATCGTCCACTTGGTTGACCGTGTTGCGAAACTCTGCCGACCCACGCAGGCCCTTGGTGTACCAGCCCAAATGCTTGCGCGCGATAGGGACCCCCGCATGTTCGCCGTAATGTTCCATCATCGCGGCATAATGGTCGAGGATAAGCGCCTTTTGGGCCGCCAAATCCGGCGTTGGCGTGATGTCGCGGCCGGCGAAATGGTCCATCACTTGGCGCAGCAACCACGGCTTGCCATAGGCACCACGCCCGATCATCACACCATCCGCGCCGGACTGTTTCAGCGCCATCACGGCATCATCAATCGAACAAATATCGCCGTTGACGATGACAGGCAGCTTTACCGCCGCCTTCACTTTGCTGACAAAACCCCAATCGGCGCTACCCTTATACATTTGGTTGCGGGTGCGTCCGTGCACGGTGATAAGCTGCGCGCCCAAATCCTCGGCAATGCGGGCAAGTTCGGGGGCGTTAAGGCTGCCGTGGTCCCAGCCCATGCGCATTTTGACGGTAACGGGAACTTTGACCGCTTTCACGGTCGCCTCAATCAGCGACGCGGCCAGCGGCAGGTCGCGCATCAGAGCGCTACCTGCATCGCCATTGACGATTTTCTTGACGGGGCATCCCATGTTGATGTCGATAATCGCCGCGCCGCGATCCTCATTCAGCTTTGCCGCCTCCGCCATTTCATGCGGCGCACAACCGGCAAGTTGCATGGATACGGGTTCCTCGCACGGGTCCCAATCTGCCTTTTGCAGCGAAGTCCGTGTTTCACGGATCATCGCCTGACTGGCAATCATTTCGGTGACGTTGAGGCCGGAACCGAATTGGCGCACGATGGTGCGGAACGGACGGTCCGTGACGCCGGTCATGGGGGCCAAAATCACGGGAGATTCAATGGTAACGGGACCTATTTTTATGGGGGAGAGCATAGTCTGTTTTCCAATGGCGCGGTTTTGCCAACGCCCAATTGCTTAAAATTTAGGCAGCAATAATGCGAAAACATCTTTCGGGCAAGCGCGAGTTGCGATAGGCGGAAAAAATGACCTCAACCGCCCCTGACTCATCCCCCGATTGCGCCGCGATAATCGTTGCTGCCGGCTCGGGCAGCCGCATGGGCAGCAATGTGCCAAAGCAATTTATGGAATTGGGGGGTGCCCCGGTTGTAGCGCATAGCTTGCGCGCGTTCGCCAATGACCCGCGTTTTGGTGGCATTGTTGTGGTATGCTCGCCTGATTGGACGGCTGAGATACAGGAAATTGCGGCTGCATCCGGCGTCTCTGTTTTAACCGCTAAGGGCGGCGCAATGCGGCGCGAAAGCGTTCAATCTGGGTTATCCACATTGGCGGAATCCCATGCCACGCCGAAATATATCTTTGTCCACGACGCCGCGCGACCCGGCCTGTCCCAGACAATGCTGGACAGTCTATACGCCGCGCTGCAAACCGCCGATGCCGCCGTCCCTGCCCTATCCGTGGTGGATAGCATGGCAATGGCGGTCGATGGCGCACTAGCTCAAAGTTTGGACCGCAGCCAAATGGTCAAAGTGCAAACGCCGCAAGCGTTCCGCGCTTCCACCTTAATAGAGGCTCATGAGCGATGGGATGGAGCGTCAGAACCCACCGATGATGCTCGGATGGCGCAATCCATCGGAGCACGGGTCGCGGTTGTCGAGGGCGATGAGCGGCTCATCAAATTGACGCAACCTCAAGATTTCGCGCTGTTTTACGCGATGCACACCAACCGGAGTTCCCCCGCCATGCGTATCGGCCAAGGATATGACGTTCATCGATTGGTTGCAGGCGAGGAGTTGTGGCTATGTGGTGTCAAAATTGAGCACACCCACGGTCTTGCCGGACACAGCGACGCTGATGTGGCTCTTCATGCGCTGACGGATGCGGTCTTGGGAGCTATTGGCGCGGGTGACATTGGCCAACATTTCCCGCCCAGCGACCCGCAATGGCGCGGCGCACGTTCGGATCAGTTTTTAGCTCACGCGATGAAATTGGCGCAGGACGCGGGCTTTACCCTTGGCAACGCCGACCTCACCATTATCTGCGAACGCCCGAAAATCGGCCCGCATCGGGAGGCCATGCGTGAAACGTTGGCCGCGATACTCGGCGCATCGCTGGACCAAATCAGCGTCAAGGCCACCACGACCGAAGGGCTGGGTTTTACTGGACGCGAGGAAGGGATAGCCGCACAGGCCGTCGTCCTTTTGCAACCTTTGTAATCGCGTAACATCGCCCCTTCGTTTAGCGTTGCTATGCCCCGCAATTGGCAGTATTGGCCGCGTTATGAGCTTTTTCTCCAAAGATGTCTTGGCCCTTGCCGGACGCGTAATCGATGAAAACCGCGCCGCTGGCCGCCGCGTTGTGCTGGCCGAAAGCTGCACGGGTGGCCTTGTTGCCTCCGCGCTGACTGAAATCGCGGGCAGTAGCGATGTGCTGGAATGCTCCTTCGTCACCTATTCCAATGAAGCGAAGCAGCAATTGTTGGGCGTGAACCCCGACTTGCTTGAAACCTTTGGCGCGGTGTCAATCGCCGTTGCATGGGCGATGGCTCAGGGGGCGATTACCAAAAGCCGCGCCGATGTGGCGGTGGCGATTTCGGGGATTGCTGGTCCCGGTGGCGGTTCAGACAAGAAACCCGTAGGCACCGTCGTCTTTGCCCGCGCCGAACGCGGCGGTGATCCCGAAGATGTAACCGCCGAACGCCGCAATTTCGACCCCGAAGGAACGCGCAGCCAAATTCGGAAAGAAGCGCTCGTCTGTGCGTTGGAGTTGCTATTGCCAACCCCGAAGGTTGAGGATCAGGCGGCAGGCTGACCGTATAAAGCCTGCGCCCGCGTTTCAAAGGCCGCGATCATTTTGCGCAATGCGGCATCGAAAAACTGACCCGCAATCGCCTGAAATACGCGGTTTTTGAAAGCGAACTTGACCTCAAAATCGATCATGCAACCACCGTCGGCATCGGTAAATTGCCACACATTGTGCAATTCTTTGAGCGGTCCGTCGAGATAATCAATTTCCACGCGCCGCCCGTTTTGCTTAACGACCCGCGAGGTAAATTGTTCGCGCAAATGCGTGAAGCCGACGATCATGTCGGCAATCGTTTCCTCCGCCGACTCGCTGCGTACGCGCATAGCCATCACCCACGGCAGAAACTCAGGATAGCGGCGCACATCGACGACAAGGTCGTACATCTGCTGCGCGCTATAGGGTAAAAACCGCTGCTCCTTGTGGTGGGCCATGGGCGCTTTAACCCTTAGCCGCCGCCAATTTGGCGAGGCGTGCGTCGCGGAGCCGCGCGAAATCTTCGCCAGCGTGATAGCTTGAGCGGGTCAGCGGACTCGACGCCACCAATAGGAAGCCCTTCGCCCGCGCAATCGCGGCAAAGGCATTGAACGCTTCTGGCCGGACATATTCTTCAACCGTCGCGTGGCGCGGGGTTGGGCGCAAATATTGGCCCATCGTCAGGAAATCGATATTGGCGGTGCGCATGTCGTCCATCACCTGATGCACCTCCAGTCGCCCCTCACCCAGGCCCAGCATAATGCCCGATTTGGTGAAAATGGAAGCATCCCGCTCCTTCACTTTTTCAAGCAAACGGAGCGAGGCGAAGTAACGCGCGCCGGGTCGGATCGTCGGATAAAGACGCGGCACCGTTTCCAAATTGTGGTTATACACATCGGGCCGCGCGGCGACGATCATATCGAGCGCCGCGTCCACTTTGCCACGGAAATCGGGGGTTAGTATCTCAATCGTCGTTGCCGGCGCAGCCTTTCGGATTGCCTCAATCACGCGCACGAATTGCTTCGCGCCGCCGTCGGGCAAGTCATCGCGGTCAACCGAGGTGATTACAATATGCTCCAACCCCATTTGCACGGCGACCTCGGCCACATGGTCGGGCTCCATGGGGTCAACCGCGCGCGGCATGCCAGTTTTGACGTTGCAAAAGGCGCAGGCGCGGGTGCAGGTGTCGCCCAAAATCATCACGGTGGCGTGTTTTTTTGACCAGCATTCGCCCATATTCGGGCATGCGGCCTCTTCACACACCGTCGTCAGGTTTTTGGAACGCATCAATGCGCGCGTTTCCATGACCATTTTGTTGGTCGGCGCCTTTACGCGAATCCAATCGGGCTTGCGTGCCATGACAGCGGCCGTTTCCACAGTCTCATCCGCACGAGACTCAGGCGACACAGGGGCGATATTGTCCATAGGCAGCCCATAGCGCCGCCAATTGGCCTAGGCAATGCGCGAATCATCTTGTCAGGCCCGCCGCGCACCCGCTATCTCCACGGCATGGCAGATTTTCAGACATTGTTAGCCGGCTATCGCCGGTTTCGCTCCACCGGATGGACATCGCAACGCGAACGTTGGGATGCGTTATCGGAAGGGCAGCAGCCCAAGGTGATGATTATCGCTTGCTCTGACAGCCGCGTTGATCCGGCGCAGATTTTCGATACTTATCCCGGCGAAATATTCGTCGTTCGCAATGTCGCGGCATTGGTCCCTCCCTATGAGACGACTCCGGGTCGCCATGGCGTGTCGGCGGCATTGGAATTTGCGGTGCAGTTCTTAAAAGTGTCCGAAATCGTCGTCCTTGGGCATGGATTTTGCGGCGGGTGTCAAGCTGCCTTGCATCAGCAAATGGTTGGCACGGAACCCGGCCATGGCGGCTTCATCCACCAATGGATTTCAATGTTGGACGAAGCCCGCGACGAAGTGGTGGCCGAACACGGTACCGACAGCGACGGCGCAGGCCGCGCCATGGAACAGGCGGCGGTGAAGGTCAGCCTCGACAATTTGCGCACATTCCCTTGCATTCAAAAGAAAGTGGCCAAAGGGACGCTCACTCTACATGGTGCATTTTTCGCGATTTCCGACGGAATCTTGCATCTCTATAATGACGATAGCGCGCAATTTGAGCCTGCATGACAGACCCAGCATTTTACAATGATTTAGCTTTAACCTTGGAAAAGGCGGCGGCCTTGTGGTCCGAGGGTGCGGCACAGCGCCGCTCTCCGCTGCATACGCCTGTGGTGGCGGGGATAGCCGATGGCTTGCCGCGACAGCGCATTATGGTGCTGCGCGAAGTGAACTGGGCGAACCGGACTTTACGGTTTCACACAGACCGACGTTCAACAAAATGCGGCGAGTTTGTCGATGATGCAGCGGTTAGCGTGCTTGGCTATCACCCCGATGAAAAGGTGCAAATGCGGATGACGGGCAATGCCGTCGTCCTTACCGACGGGCCGTTTTTTGAAGACGCCTGGGAAAATTCCACGTTATTTGCGCGTCGGTGTTATCTTGTAGATGCTGCGCCCGGCTCTTCAACCGAAAATCCGCGCTCCGGCTTACCCGCCGATATTGAAGGACGATTGCCCACGGATGACGATGTTATCCCCGCTAAACCTAACTTCGCTGTCCTCTTGATTACATTCGACGCTATGGATTGGCTTTATCTGGCAAATTCCGGCCATCGCCGGGCGCAATTCGCGTTCACGGATAGCGCGGGTTGGCAGGGCCGTTGGTGCATCCCTTAAGCAAAACCCTTAAGGCACCAAAATCATCTCTGAGCCTTCCACACGCCAGCTTTTCAAGGGACGCAAGAAGTTCATTCCCAACACGGCGACTTCTTCAAATTCGTCCGCGACAAAAATGGTTACGTTACGCATTTTGATATCGCCAACCTCCAACAATTCAATCTTCGCTGGATAGGCTATAATCGTCCCATTGGCGGTGCGGATTTCATGTTCAAGGCCGTCTTTCTCCACCTTTATCCCCAATTCAACCGCGCGCGCTGTGCCCATGTCGGTGAAGGTCGCACCGGTATCGACTAGCATATCGATTGGCTTGCCATTCACCAAGGCCTGAGCATGGAAATGATTGTCATCGCGAAGGCGAATACGCACTTCTCCGCCGCTGCTGATAGGCGTCGCTTCCCCGGTCAGTTCGCCCTTTACGCGCAGCCAATAGGGTTCCAGTTCGTATCGGAAACTAAAGGCAACGAAGATCACTGCGAAAATCAGCCCCCAAGCCAGCATAGCCTTGATTATCCGGCCAATGCCCAAATTACGAATGGACAGAGCGGAGAGCACCAACACCAACGCGCCAATGCCATAGGCAAATTCGGGCGACCAAATCTGTTCCAATTACAACTCCAAGGTCAGGCCATCAAAGGCGGGGCGAATATGCGGCGGCAACTGGGTGAGCACCGTCGCATAATCCATCGACTTATCCATATGGGTAAGCAGGCCCGATTTTGCACCCGTCTGTTTAAAAAGATTAAGCGCCATATCGGTATGCGCATGGGTCGGATGCGGTTGGTCGCGCAGGCAATCACAGACGAGGCAATTGACGTTTTGGTAAACTGCAATCATGGAATCAGTTATCGACGAGAAATCAATGGCGTAGGCAATAGACTTCCCACCTGTTGCAAATCTCAAGCCAGTGGATGTAATCGGACCATGCGGCTGCTCGGTCGATGAAATCTGAAACGGCCCGATTTGCATGGCCTGTGACAAATGGGTCATTGTCGCGGTGGCCGGATAGCCAGCATTGCCCGAGAACACATAACCAAATCGCGCCAACAATGCGTCCGCCGTGCGCTCCGAAGCATAGCCGTCGATCGGCCCCTTTTGCCGAAGATAGAGTTGCCGCAAGTCGTCGATCCCATGGCAATGATCGGCGTGGTCATGTGTCCAAATGACGGCATTGATCCGTTCGATGTCATTATCCAGCAGCTGCTGCCGCAGGTCCGGCCCGGTATCGACAAGCACGCGGAAGCCATCATGTTCAACGATAATGGCCGACCGCGTCCGGCGGTTTTTGGGATTATTGGGATCGCAGTCGCCCCAATCATTGCCAATACGCGGAACACCGGTTGAGGTTCCGCATCCCAGCACAGTTAGCTTCATGGCCGCGCTTTGCCAAATAGAGTGTAGAAATTATGCGCCGTCGTGGTGCACAATTCTTCCTCGCTCACTCCACGCAAATCCGCCATAAAGCGCGCGGTGTCAGCGACAAACGCAGGCTCACACGGCCTGCCGCGATGGGGCACGGGGGCGAGGAAGGGCGAGTCGGTCTCTATGAGCAATCGGTCGGTAGGAATGGACGCGGCGGCGGCTTGTAAATCCTTGGCGTTCTTAAATGTCACGATGCCGCTTATCGAAATATAGCACCCCAATTCCAACGCCGCGTCGGCGAAGGCCTGACTCGCCGTGAAGCAATGGATCAGCGCGGGAAACGCCCCCTGCCCCATTTCATCGCGCAGGATGGAAAGCGTATCCTCCTCCGCATCGCGGGTGTGGATGATGATGGGCAAGCCAGTCTCGCGCGACGCCGCAATATGCGCGCGAAAGCCGCGTTGCTGCTCCGTGCGATCGGATTTGTCGTAATAATAATCAAGACCGGTTTCGCCGATGCCGATGACGCGCGGATGGTCGGCGCGGCCCAGCAATTTCGCGGTGTCCATATCGGGGTGCGCGTCCGCTTCATGCGGATGAATACCAATGCTGGCCCAAACATCGGGTTCCCGTTCCGCAGTGGCGAGTATGGCATCCCACTCGCTTTCGCGGGTAGAGATATTCAGCATTGCCGTGACGCCAGCATCCCGCGCACGGGCCAAAACCGCAGGTTGATCCTCAATCAAACCTTTGTAATTCAGATGGCAATGCGAATCGACGAGCATTACGAAGCGGCCTCCTCCGGCAATTCCAACCGTGGGAACAAGGGCGTGGGTGCGGCTAGTTTGAACCCATCGGAAATCAGGCGGTTGAGCCAATCTTCATTGCCCAGCGAAAGAAAATCGCGCTCCTTCGCCGTCGTCCCCAATTGGTCGAGCAACGATGCGGCCGCTGCAGGGACAACCGGCGCAATGCCAACGGTCAAGATACGGATAGCGCGAAGCAATGTCATCAACACCGCCTCCATCCGCTCCGGATCGGATTTGCGCAGCGCCCATGGTGCCTGTTCATCGACATATTGGTTGCATGCAAACACGGCCTGAAGCCAGGCCTCCAACCCTTGCGAGAGTTTCAATGACCCAAAATCCCGTGCCATATCGTTGCACACGGCATTTTGGACAAGACCCAGCAAAGCTTCGTCCGCAGGTCCATACGACACAGCCTTAACTTCACCGCCCATATTTTTGAAAATCATAGATAAAGTGCGTTGCGCCAAATTGCCAAAGCTGTTCGCCAAATCGGCATTGGCGGTGCGCACAATGGCCTCTTCGCTATAACTGCCATCCTGCCCAAAACTAATGTCGCGGATCAAGAAATAGCGCAATTGGTCCACGCCGAACCGCTGCGCCAGCGCCAAGGGGTCGGTGACATTGCCGACTGATTTGGATTCCTTCTGCCCGCGATTGAGCACAAAACCATGACCGAACACTTGTTTTGGTAAAGGCAAATCGGCGCTCATCAAAAATGCGGGCCAATACACCGCGTGGAATCGGACAATATCCTTCCCAATCAAATGCAGGTCGGCGGGCCAGAAGTCCGCCATCTCCGGCGTCGCATCGGGATAGCCAAGGCCGGTCAAATAGTTGGTCAACGCGTCGACCCACACATACATCACGTGATTGTCGCTGCCCGGGACCTTCACGCCCCAATCGAAGCTGGTCCGCGAAACGGACAGGTCGCGCAGGCCGCCCTCGACGAAACGGGCCACTTCATTGCGACGGCCATCGGGTTGGATGAATTCGGGATGGTCGTTGTATAACGCCAACAATGGCTCGGCATATTTGGACAGGCGGAAGAACCAACTTTCCTCAACCGTCCATTCTACCGGCGTGCCTTGCGGTGACAGTTTTACCGCCGCGCCATTGGCATCGGTCGCGGCGACCAGCTCATCCTCGGCATAATAAGCCTCATCGCGGACGGAATACCAGCCCTCATAGCGGTCGAGATATAGGTCGCCTTTCGCCTCCATTGCCGCCCAGAGGGCTTGGCTGGCGCGGTGGTGCGCGTCCTCCGTCGTGCGTTGAAAGCGGTCATAACTGACGTTCAGCGCGTCGCACATGGCGATGAAATGGCCGCTCATTTCATCGGCAAGCGCACGGGGCGTTGTGTCCAACTCACGTGCTTTTTGCGCCATTTTCAGGCCATGCTCATCGGTGCCCGTTTGAAAGCGGACTTTGCGGCCCATTTGCCTTTGGAAACGCGCGATAACATCGGCGGCAATCGCCTCATAGGCGTGGCCGATGTGCGGTTTGCCATTGGGGTAGCTGATGGCGGTGGTGATATAAAAGGGTGTGGACATTGCGGCCTTCTGCCCGAAACGCGCGGGATTTCAAGCGCGAATTGAAGGTGTCACGCTTTGGCGGGCGCTTTCGCGATGCTGGCGACCAAATTGGTGAGTTCGAGCACCACCGACGATTTGTCGATATTCAGCGGCAAAGCCTTTGCCTGCAACGCATCGGCCGCCTCCCACGCGGTGAGGATCGGCGCGAGGTTGGCGGGGGGCGTGCGAGTGGCCTCTTCGTTTAAGAACGCAGGAACGCGGCGCAGGAACGCCTCATAACGGGCATGAGCGGCCTTGAGTGACAACGTGGCGGCCAACGCGGCGCGGATCGATAGGTCGGGATCGCCTGTGACCGCAATCCGCCGCAACGCCTCATCCAATTCCGCTATGCCCAATCCAGCAAGGGAAAGCGCCCTACCGGGCACACCGCCACCCGCATCGATCAGGGCAGCAATATCGTCGTCATCATCGGATTTCAGCGCTTGCCGCAATGCTGACGCCATGACGTCACGCGCCAAGGGTTCAAAGCGCAAGATTTGGCATCGGGACCGCAATGTCGGCAACAACCGGTCCGGCGCGTGGCTGACGCAGAAGAATATCGTGCCGGCGGGCGGCTCTTCCAAGCTTTTCAGTAACGCATTTGCACCCGGCGCGTCCAAATCGTCGATGGCGTCGATGAGGACAATGCGCCGTTCGCCCATTGAGGGCTTAGTCGCCATTTGCCTTTGCAGCGCGCGGATTTGGTCGATGGCGATGTTTTTCTTTAGTTCGTTTTCATCAACGGCCTTGCCCTCCGCCGCGTCTTCTTTTGGCAACCGCCGCAAAACCTTGAAATCGGGATGTGTGCCCGCCGCAATCAGGCTGTCGGCCTGCATAGTATTGCCCAACAACCATGCCGCCATTTCAATTGCGAAGCCCGCTTTGCCAATGCCCTTCGGACCGGCAAATATCCAGCCATGGTGCAATTTACCCGCTTCCGCCGCCGATTGCAGGGCAGTGCGATGTTTATCATGGCCGAAGATGTGGTTCATAAGAGATCCGCGACCGCGCCCATTAAGGCGTCTGTCACGCTATCAACTGGCGCATCGGCATCGATGAGTCGGAAACGATCAGGCTCCGCAGCGGCCATATCGCGGAAGGCCGTGCGGACCTTGTTATGGAAGGCCGCGCCGCGTTCCTCTATCCGGTCGCCGCCACCGCGCGCGGCTAATCGCGCCGCCGCTGCTTCTTCGGACAGGTCGAGCACGAGCACTCGGTCAGCGCGAAAATCATGGCTGCCAAAACGATGAAGAGCGCAAATTTCATCATCGCCAAGGCCCCACGCGGCGCCTTGATAGGCCCGGCTGCTTTCCAAAAAACGGTCGCACAAAACCCAAACGCCGCGTTCCAAAGCGGGTTGGATGAGGCGCGCCCCATGGTCAGCGCGGGCGGCGGCGAACAGCAATGCTTCGCTTTGTGGGGTCCACCGTTCCCCTTCGCCGGAAAGCAGCAGTTGGCGTATCGCCTCTGCTCCCTCCGTTCCGCCGGGTTCACGGGTGAGAACAACGGACTTGCCCAACGCAGTCAGCCTGTCGGCCAAAGCGCGCAATTGCGTGGATTTTCCCACGCCTTCCCCGCCCTCAAGCGTGATGAATAGGCCGCGCATCATTTAGGAAAATAGTCCCAAAAAGCCATCGCGGATGCGGTTCAAAATATTGCCCTGCCCCACCGCTGTGGCTGCATAAAGCGGTCGCGCCATGCTGCTGCCGTCGGTCTTTGTGATTACCAAATCGGCGACATGCGCGCCTTGTTCAATGGGCGCCTGCAATGGACCTTTGTAATTTATGGTGAGTGTGATGTCTTTGGGCTCATCGCCCATGAATGGGACGCCGGTATTACGGTCTACCTTTAGATCGACGGTGTGGGCCGTCCCGCCCTGCACCTGCGCGCTGCCAACTATGGTTTGCGCTTTGAAAAGCAACGTGCTGCTGGTGGCAGAAAAGCCCCATTTCAGGAATTTGACGGACTCCGATACCCGTAATCCCTGAGTGGGCATTCCGCCGACTACCATGATGAGGCGGCGGCCATCCTGCACAGCCGACCCGGTGAAACCGTAACCGGCCTCCTCCGTGTGACCAGTTTTCAGGCCATCCCCGCCCTCTACGGCCCCCAAAATCGGGTTGCGGTTGGGTTGTTCAACACCGTTAAACCGGAAAGATGTGGTCGCGTAGAACTGCTTATAGAGATCCGGAAAGTCGAGCAACGTCCGCTCCGCAATCGTCCCCAAATCGCGGGCGGTAGAATAGGTTTTGCCGCCATCGGGCCAGCCCTTTGCATTGGCGAAATGGCTGTTTTTCAGGCCGATGTCCTTGGCCTTTTCATTCATTACGGTGGTGAAGCCTGCCTCGTTTCCGCTTATGCCATGCACCAACAACGCGCTGGCATCATTGCCGGACAACGTAATCACACCATGCAGTAAATCGCGAACGCTCACCGATTGCCCCGATGCAATGAACATGGTTGAGCCGCGATTATTCCATTGCCGCCACAATTCGGGAGGCATTACGAATTGGTCGTCGAGGGAGAGCTTCTTCTGCTTAATCAGGTCAAATGCAACATAGGCCGTCATCATTTTGGCCATGGATGCGGGCGCAATGCGCTTGTCAGAGTCCCACCCAAAAAGCACCGCGCCCGATTGCACGTCGACCATATAATAGACGCCGCCTGTTTGCACATCATAGGGCACATCAGCCTGCAACGGCGCGACCGTGAGTGCGCCAAGGGCAAGGGCAAATCCAGATTTATGGGCAAGGAACACAGGCGACCTTATGATTATTGTTCAGGCCGCCCTTAAAAACGGCGACCTAATTGGTGAATACGCGGGCGCCGGAATAGCCCTTCGCCTTCACCATTTCCAGTGCCTTTTGCGCCTCTGCCTCTGTGGCATAGGGCCCCAGGCGAACGCGGTACACGCCGCCGCCTTCACTTTGGACGACGGATGCACCCAAACGCCCCGCCAATTCATCCGCGCGCGCTTTGGATGAGAAGGCTGCGATTTGGACAACATAGCCGCCGCCTGCCATTTTCGGGCCGGAGGATGGCGCTGGTGCAACGCCATATTGCGTATCGTAGCTGGTTCCGTATCCGGAAGTGGTCGATTGTCCCGTGCCCTCCACGATAAACCGCCCCCCATTTGGAGCGGAGGCAGGGGCGACGCCTGTCGGCCGTGATTGTGCAGGGCGCGTGGCCATCGCTGGCTTCGGCAATTT
>JBGSSR010000336.1:0-2282 GCA_041736905.1 Sphingomonadaceae bacterium
TGCCCGCCTCGCGCGCGCCCGTTATCCCATCGCGCCCGCTGACTTTTGCGGCGCCCAAATCCACCCCGCGCCCTTGGGCTGCTGCTTCGCCCAATAACAGGGCGGTGCCCGACGGCGCGTCGACCTTGTGCCTATGGTGCATTTCGACGATTTCTATGTCCCAATCGGGGCCCAACCGCGCCGCCGCCTCGCGCACCAAGAACGCCAGCATATTGACGCCCAGCGACGTGTTGCCCGTCTGCAAAACCGCCAATTCATGGCTCGCGTTGTCGATGAGAAAATGATGGCGTTCCTCCAACCCGGTCGTCCCGATGAGGATCGGGCGGTCGTGCGCCATCGCGGCGTCAAGGTTCCCCTCCAACGCGTGCGGGCTGCTGAAATCAATGAGGCAATCGCACGTGGCGGCGAGCGCGCCCACATCATCGCCCTTATCCACGCCGCCCGCGTAAGCGTGCCCCGCGTCGGCAATCGCTGCGACCAACGCCTGTCCCATGCGGCCCTGCGACCCGATAATGCCCAGTTTTGCCATGATAAGCTCCCTTATTGCGCAATGCTTTCCATTGTCGCGCCCGCGCAAATGTCCGTCTTTGTATCGCCGCCGCCGCTGAAATAACTGACCGCGAAGAACCCGCCCGCGATGAGCACCAGGAACAATGCGGTCAATGGCGCCAGATATTTCTCAATAAACGGCTTTATCACCGCCCCGAATTTCCAGAACAGGAACCCGACCAGAACAAACTGCGCCGCGCGGCTGATGATGCTGCTCCAGATGAACGTGAACAGGTCCATGTGGATGAACCCAGCGGTGAGCGTCAGCAGCTTGAACGGGATCGGGGTCGCGCCCTTTATCAAAATAATCTCCGCCCCAAAGCTACGCAAATAGCACGCGGCGGCGGGAAAATCATCGAGCAGGCCGAGCGCGCCGAGCAGTTTCAACCCCACGCTTTCATACAGAAAGAACCCGATGGCATAGCCGAACAACCCGCCCAGCACCGACGCGAGGGTGCAAATCACGCCATAGCGCAACGCCTTCGCCGGATTGGCAAGGCACATCAGGCCGAGCAACGGGTGCGGCGGGATGGGGAAAAAACTGCTCTCCATGAAACTGAACGCGAACAGCCAGCGTTCGGCATGAGCATGGTTCGCCTTTTCCAACATCCCGTCATAGAGTTTGCGCAGCATAAAGGTCCGGTTTCCCAAAAAAAGTTGCGCCCATTTACGGCGGGCCGCAGAGGTGCGCCACCTTAATTTGCATTTTAACCTTATTTGCGGCAAAGGCGGCGCGATAAAACATTCCTTTAAGGATACTCTCCCCATGAATTGCCAATCATGAATTTTCGTGGCCCGACATCGAACCGCTTCGTTTCGCAGCGCTTGCAACTCCATTACAGCGATTGGGGCAATGAGGGCGCGCCGCCGATGATCCTCGTCCACGGCGGGCGCGACCATAGCCGGTCATGGGATTGGGTGGCCGAGCGCTTGCGCAAGGATTACCACGTCATCGCCCCCGATTTGCGCGGCCACGGGGACAGCGCATGGTCCCCCGATGGCAATTATTCGATGGAGTTTTTCGTGTATGATTTGGCGGAGCTTATCCGGCAACTCGACCTGAAGGACGTCGTCATAATCGCGCATTCGCTAGGCGGCAATGTCGCCATCCGCTACACCGGCCTGTTCCCCGAAACGGTCAAGAAACTGGTCGCGATTGAGGGACTTGGCCCCTCCCCCGCGATGTTGGCCGAGCGGGAGAGCAAGCCGATGACCGAGCGGTTGCGCAGTTGGATCATCGACAAGCAACAGGCCGCGCGCCGCCACCCCCGCCGCTACGCCAGTTTTGCCGAGGCCTTGGCGCGGATGCAGGCGGAAAACACGTTCCTGCACGATGGGCAGGCCGAGCATCTGACCCGCCACGGCCTGAGCCGGAATGAGGATGGCAGCTATAGTTGGAAATTCGACAATTACCTCAACATCTGGCCGCAGGTTGATATCAAACCCGATGAGCAGCACGACTTGTGGCGCGCGATTACGTGCCCGACGTTGCTTGTCTATGGCGACAAAAGCTGGGCCAGCAACCCGATGGACGACCGGCGGATTAACGTGTTTGGCGGGAATGCGCGGGTGGAAACACTGAAAGGCGCGGGCCATTGGGTGCACCATGATGTGTATGACGCGTTCATGGCGAGCGTCGAGGCGTTTTTGGGGGAGTAGGGCGCCTTTAAATCCTCCCCATTATGGGGAGGGGGACCATCCGCAGGATGGTGGAGGGGAAAAGCGTTGCGTTC
>JBGSSR010000038.1:0-2089 GCA_041736905.1 Sphingomonadaceae bacterium
TGATTTCATGCAGCGCGCCGTCGGAGCGCCCCTTGCCGCGCGGGCTTCTAACCGCGTCATAAATATAGGCTTCGGTCATATTCAATCCTTGTTTGCGACCACGGCACCCGCCGCGATCAATTGGGAGATTTCGGTCTCGCCGAGTCCAGCCTCGGCCAGGATCGCGGCATAAGCGCCGCCTTGTGTTGCAACTTCGAAATGGGTAGCAAGTGGCTGTGTTGCAAGGCGTGGCGCAATCTGCGGATGCAGCCAGCGACCGTCCTGCACGACCGCTTGCCGTTCGGCGTTTGCCGGATGCGACGCAGCTTCGACATAATCGAGCACCGGCGTAACGCAGGCGTCGGTGCCGGCAAAAATCGCCTCCCATTCGTCACGGGTTTTCGTGGCGAAAACATCCTCCAGCATCTCGTGCTGTTTGGCGAACGCCGCGCGATCATGCTGTCCGCCATAGGCTTCAGCGCTTATCGGCAAGCGCTCCATCATCGCGGCAAAGAATTGCGGTTCTATGCAGCCCACTGCCATGAACTTGCCATCGGCGGTCATATAACAACGGTAAAATGGCGCGGCTCCGTCGAGCAAATTGCCCTCACGCGCCGTCCGCCATTGGCCAAGTCCCGCCATGCCGTGGACGAAGCTCATCAGGCTGTGTGTGCCATCGACAATCGCCGCGTCGACGACATTGCCCTTCCCCGTCCGTGCGCGCTCAATCAGCGCGGCCAAGATGCCGGTCACTAGAAACATCGACCCGCCGCCAAAATCACCGACCATGTTGAGCGGTGGAACTGGGGGCTGACCGTCCTTGCCAATCGCGTTGAGCACGCCCGTCATGCTGATATAATTGATATCGTGACCTGCAGTATGGCTCCAAGGCCCGTTCTGCCCCCAGCCGGTCATGCGGCCATAGATGAGGCCGGGATTGACGGCGTGGCAGGCATCGGGACCAACCCCCATCCGTTCGGTGACGCCGGGACGAAGGCCTTCGATCAATATGTCTGCCGTGGCGACGAGCTTTAACAGCGCCTCAACGGCTTCGGGCTTTTTTAGATCAAGGACGATAGACCTCTTGCCGCGCCCATCAATCGCCTTGGGCATTCCGCCACCCGGGCGGTCGATGACAACCACATTCGCGCCCATGTCGGCCAGCAATTGGCCCGCATATGGCCCAGGCCCGATGCCAGCCAGTTCAACAACCTTAATGCCGCTCAGCGGTCCGGATTTGGCGCGTGAATCAGTCATGGCATCCTTCCGCTACGGAAAAGCAGCATACGCGTTTAACCGCGCGATTAAGGCGGCTGTTTAGTCGTTCGGCCAAGTTGACGCAAGCGTCAAGTGCCGGATTCTTCATGTCGCCCTTTGCCACTGCCTTCATTTACCACTAAGCTCCTGCGCTATGCCCAGACTTAAAAATAAATCCGCCTTAATCACCGGAGGCGCACGCGGAATCGGCGCAGCCATCGCCAAAGCGTTTACCGATGAAGGTGCCGCAGTCATCATCGCCGACGTCGATGTTGAAGCAGGCAAAGCGCTTGCAGCATCGCTCAGCGCAACATTTTTCGAACTGGATGTGTCGTCCGAAGCGGACTGGGACGGGTTTGCCGTCGCTTATCCGGCAATCGACATCGTCGTCAACAACGCAGGCATAACCGGTTTCGAAGACAGCCCCGGCCCACACGACCCCGAACATGCCAGCCTTGAAGAATGGCACCGAGTCCACGCCGTCAATCTCGATGGCACTTTCCTTGGGTGCCGCTATGCCATCCGGGCCATGCGCGCCAAAGGGGCGGGGTCGATCATCAACATGTCTTCACGCTCGGGCATTGTGGGTATTCCGGGAGCTGCGGCTTACGCATCGTCGAAAGCAGCCATCCGTAACCATACAAAATCGGTCGCACTTTATTGCGCGCAGCAAGGTCTCAACATCCGTTGTAATTCCATCCACCCGGCGGCAATCCTGACTCCAATGTGGGAAGCGCTGATCGGCGACGGCCCGGATAAAGAAACCCGCAAAGCCAAGATGGTGGCGGACACACCGCTCAAACGGTTTGGCACGGTCGACGAGGTTGCAGCGATTGCTGTACTACTCGCCTCA
>JBGSSR010000100.1:0-8519 GCA_041736905.1 Sphingomonadaceae bacterium
TTTTGGGCCTTGAAGCCGTGGGCGGCTTTGGCGGTAAGGCCGTGACCTTGGCCGAGGGGGAACTGTATTCCGGTTCACCCGACCAATATAAAAAGGACATGGCGGCGCTTTCCACATTGAAAGCACCTACGGTAACGACGGCAATGCAAAAATGGTTGACCCGCCCCGTGCTGGAAATCCGCGTTGTTCCCGGTGAACGCAATCCCGCGGAAGTCGAAGGCTTTTTCGGCGCGGTGACCAAGGTTCCGCCACCGGATTCTGCTGCGGCGGTTGAGGCGGCTCCGGCCCCTGCGGCACCTGTTGCGGAAATGGCGAAGGATGAGTTGTCCACCTTCCCCGCGCCCGGCGCGCCTGCTGCGCTTGACCTGCCCACCGTTGAAACCGGCAAGTTGAAAAATGGCGCGACCGTGCATTTGGCTCGCCGCGAAGGTTTGCCCATTGTGCGTATCACTGTCCGCTTTGACGGCGGCTTTGCCAGCGATGGCGCGGCCCCCGGCACGGCGAGCTTCGCCACCCGTGTGATGCAGGAAGGCACCACAACGCGCGATTCCAAGAAATTGGCGGAGGAGCAAGAGCGTCTGGGCGCATCCATTTCCGGCGGCTCTGGTCCAGAGGAAACGGATTTTGGCGTCGTGGCAATGAAGGCGAATTTGAAACCTTCGGTCACTTTGCTCGCCGATGTTGTGCAAAACCCCGCCTTTGCTGATGCCGAAATTGAACGCGTGCGGACGCAACAATTGGCGGGTATCAAATCGGAAATCGGCACACCGGCCAGCCTTGCCCGCCGGATTATGCCCGAATTGCTGTTTGGTGAAGGTCATCCCTATGCCTCGCCGATGTCGGGCAGCGGTACGCCAGAGGCCGTGGCCAAATTGGACAAAGCAGCGCTTACTGGTTTCCACCAACGCTGGATTCGCCCTGACAACATGACCGTGTTTGTCGTCGGCGATGTCACGATGAAGGAAATCATGCCCGTGCTGAACGACAGCTTCGGCAAATGGAAAGCGCCTAAGGGCGTGGCCAAGGGCACGGTTGCCGCCGATGCGCCGGTGCCAACGCCCATGGGCCGGATTGTTGTCATCAACCGTCCAAACTCACCGCAATCCTACATCATGGCGGCCCAAGTGCTACCCGTGAAAGGCACGGATGAATTGACGCCATTGTATGCCGCCAATGAAATTCTGGGCGGTGACTTCCTGAGCCGGATTAACATGGACCTGCGTGAGACAAAGGGTTGGTCCTACGGCACACGGACGCAGATTTCGCGTCAAAAGGGCCCCGTGCCCTTCGTCGCTTATGCCCCCGTGCAAGCCGACAAAACCGGCCCGTCGTTGATGGCGATGCAGGACCAAATGAACGGCTTCTTGGGTGACAAGAACGTCACGCAAGAAGAACGCGACCGCGTTGTCAACGGCGCGATTCAGGAACTTCCGGGCAGTTACGAGGCATCGTCCGCCGTCATGGCGCAAATGCAAAACGATGCCAAATTTGGCCGCGCATTTGACTATGCCGAAGGAACAGCGGCGCGTTATGGCGCGCTGAGCAAAGAAGACCTTGATGGTGCTTTGCGCGGTGTTGTGAAGCCCGGCGAACTGGTCTGGCTGATCATCGGCGATGCCGAGGTTATCCGTCCTCAATTGGAAGGCATCGGCATGCCTGTTGAGTATCGCGAGGCCGAATAAGGGTGCTCCCCAAAATTCAGTTGCAAAACGATACTAGATTGATAATGCTTTGAACAAAGGGGGCGGCCACGGTCGCCCCCAATCGTATTTTGAAACGCAAAGGACAGACGAATGGCAAATGTAGATGGCGCATGGAACGTTGCGGTGAAAACGCCCCTTGGCGCACAAGAAGGCGTGTTGACAGTGAACAGCGGCGGCGCGACCTTCACCGGCGGCCTGAACGGCGAACTGGGCGAAGTGGCGATTGAAAACGGCACGGTCGATGGCGATACGATCAACTGGTCGATGACCATTGCCAAGCCGATGACACTGGACGTCACCTGCACCGCCACCATCACCGGCGATGCGTTGGAAGGCAAAGTGGACACCGGCGCATTTGGCGCATTTGGCCTGACCGGCACCCGCGCATAAGCGGCGACGCTACGGAATGCTAACACTGCGCCGCCTGAGCAATCGGGCGGCGTTTTTTGTGCCTTGACGGCCCGATAATAATGTTATGAGTTATACCATTCATAACCGATGGAGAAGGATATATCATGCTCGATTCCCCCGCCCGCACCGCCTATAATGAGGACCATGAGGCCTTCCGCGACACTGTCCGCCGCTTCATGGCCGACGAAATCGCACCCCATGCCGCCGAATGGGCGGAGGCAAAGATTGTCCCCAAATCCATCTGGCCCAAGGCGGGCGAATTGGGCTTGCTCTGCCCCACGGTTCCCGAAGAATATGGCGGCCTTGGCCTAGATTTCGGTTATAATGCGATTGTGAATGAAGAGGGCAGCTACACCGGCGGCGTCGTCACCGGCTTCACCTTGCACAGCGACATCGTGGTCAACTATTTGGTGGCCTATGGCAGTGAAGAGCAGAAGCGCGAATGGCTGCCCAAAATGGTGTCGGGCGAAGTTGTCACCGCCATTGCCATGACCGAACCCGGCACAGGCTCCGACCTTCAGGGCATCCGCACCACTGCGAAAAAGGATGGCAATCATTACGTCATCAACGGCTCCAAAACCTACATCACTAACGGTCAGAACGCGGACCTGATTTTGGTGTGCGTGAAAACCGACACCGAGGTTGAGCCCGCGTGGAAGGGTGTGTCGATTGTGCTGGTCGAGGCTGACCGGGAGGGCTTTGCCCGTGGTCGCAATCTCGACAAAATCGGCATGGATGAGGCGGATACGTCGGAGCTGTTCTTCAACGATGTGCGCGTGCCGATCACCAATTGCTTAGGCGAGGAAGGCAAGGGGTTCATCTATTTGATGAGCGAATTGCCGCAGGAACGCCTATCCATCGCCATCGGCGCACAGGCATCGGCGCAGCGGGCGTTTGAAAACACCGTCGAATTCGTCCGCGACCGGAAGGCGTTTGGCAAGCCCGTCATTGATTTCCAAAACACGCGCTTTGTGCTGGCGGACCTCAAGACCAAACTGCAAGTTGGCTGGGCGCATCTTGATTGGGCACTGACCCGCCATCTCGCGGGGGAATTGACCGCCGAGGAAGGCGCGGCGGCGAAATTGTGGCACACCGAATTGCAATGGGAAATGGTCGACAAATGCCTGCAACTGCACGGCGGCGCGGGCTATATGAACGAATATCCCATCGCCCGCCAATGGCGCGCGGCGCGAGTGACGCGGATTTTCGGCGGCACGAATGAAATCATGAAGGAATTGATCGGGCGGAAATTGTAGTCTGAAATATCCTCCCCAGCATGGGGAAGGGGACCACAAAGTGGTGGAGGGGTATAGCGCCGCGTTCTTACCCCTCCGTCAGTCCTCCGGACTGCCACCTCCCCATAATGGGGAGGATTGTTCACACAAAAAAGCGGGCGCTTTCGAGGGGTTGAAAGCGCCCGCTTCTGCTTTGGGGGCAAGTTACCCCGCCCCCATAGCTATCCCTTACACTTTCAGGTCGAACCGGTCGGCGTTCATTACCTTCACCCATGCGGCGATGAAGTCGTGGACGAATTTCTCGCCCGCGTCGTCCTGTGCGTAATGCTCCGCATAGGCGCGCAGGATCGAGTTGGAACCGAAGGTCAAATCGAGCTCGGTTGCTGTCCATTTCGCCGCGCCGGTCGCCCGGTCGGTGCCTTCGTACACGCCATTGCCGGCCTTCGCCCATTTGACGCCCATGTCGGTCAGGTTGACAAAGAAGTCATTGGTCAGCGCGCCCTTGCGGTCGGTGAACACGCCATGCGCGCTATCGCCATGGTTCGCACCCAGCACACGCATCCCGCCGACCAACACCACCATTTCAGGCGCCGTCAGGCCCATGAGTTGCGAGCGGTCCACCAACAGTTCCGCCGCGCTGACGCCGAAATCGGCCTTCAGGTAATTGCGGTAACCGTCATGGATAGGCTCCAACGGGGCGAAGCTTTCCGCATCGGTTTGTTCATCCGTGGCATCGCCGCGACCCGGTGCAAAGGGCACGGTCACATCATGACCCGCCGCCTTCGCCGCATGCTCAATGCCGACGGTACCCGCCAGCACGATTATATCGGCAACGCTTGCTCCGCTTTCCGCCGCAATGGCTTCTAGCACGGCAAGGACACGCGCCAGACGGTCGGGCTCATTGCCCGCCCAATCCTTTTGCGGGGCAAGACGAATGCGCGCACCGTTCGCGCCGCCGCGCATGTCGCTGCCACGGAACGTCCGTGCGCTATCCCATGCGGTTGTGACCATATCAGCCACAGACAGGCCAGAGGCGGCGATTTTCGCCTTCACCGCGTCCACGTCATAGCTGGTGGAGCCAGCGGGCACGGGGTCTTGCCAAATCAAATCCTCGGCGGGAACGTTGGGTCCGAAATAGCGCACTTTCGGCCCCATGTCGCGGTGGGTCAGCTTGAACCAAGCCCGGGCAAAGGTGTCGTTGAAATAGGCCGGATCGGCGCGGAATTTTTCCATAATGCCGCGATAAATCGGGTCCACCTTCATCGCCATATCGGCGTCGGTCATCATGACGCGCGATTTTTTCGACGGGTCATGCGCGTCCACCGGACGGTCCTCATCCGCCAAGTCCACCGGCTCCCATTGGTGCGCGCCAGCGGGGCTTTTGCGCAGTTCGAATTCATGGTCGAGCAGCATGTCGAAATAGCCCATGTCGAACACAATCGGGTTGCTGGTCCATGCGCCCTCAATGCCACTTGTGATAGCATCAAAGCCCGCACCCGTGCCGGTTGGGTTGCCCCAGCCAAAGCCCTGTTGCGTCACATCTGCGCCTTCTGGGTCGGGGCCGAGCAGACCCGCATCGCCGTTGCCGTGCGCCTTACCGACCGAGTGGCCACCAGCGGTCAACGCCGCCGTTTCCTCATCGTCCATTGCCATACGCTTGAACGTTTCGCGGACATGCAGCGCGGTACGTGCGGGGTCGGGGTTGCCGTTCACGCCCTCGGGGTTGACGTAGATCAGGCCCATGTGCACCGCCGCCAAGGGGTCTTCCATCGTCGATGGAACGTCCAGATTCTCGTAGCGTTGCTCCGAAGGCGCGAGCCATTCGGTCTCTGCACCCCAATAGACGTCCTTCTCGGGCGCCCAAATATCGGCGCGGCCAAAGGCGAAGCCGAAGGTTTTGAGGCCCATGGACTCATAGGCAATCGTCCCGGCATAGGCGAGCAAATCGGCCCAGCTGACGCTGTTCCCGTATTTCTTCTTAATCGGCCACAACAGGCGGCGCGCCTTGTCCAACGACACGTTGTCGGGCCAGCTGTTCAGTGGTGCAAAACGGTTGTTGCCGGTCCCTGCACCGCCGCGACCATCGCTCAATCGGTAGGTGCCAGCGGCGTGCCAGCTCAAACGGATCATCAACCCGCCATAATGGCCCCAATCGGCGGGCCACCATGGCTGACTGTCGGTCATTAATGCGTGCAGGTCAGCTTTCAACGCCTCGACGTCCAGCTTCTTCAATTCCTCATGGTAATCGAAATCGGGGCCAAGCGGGTTGGTCTTACTGTCATGTTGATGCAAAACGTCAAGGTTGAGCGCGTTGGGCCACCAATCAGTGACGCTTTTTGATGTGTTGGTTTGCCCGCCGTGCATCACGGGGCATTTACCCGATGGGGGTGTCATATCGTTCATAGTCTCTCTCCAGCCGTTATGAATGAATCGGTCTACCGCAGCGTTATGGCTGTGATTGATGAGCGGAGTATGACACAGATAAAAAATCGGACAAGGCGATTAAAATTGTCAGCTTAATTGAATTTTTCGATTGAAGAGGGCCTTGGGGGATAGGCAGGTTTTATGCATGAAAAAGGGCCGAAGGATTGCTCCTCCGACCCCGATTATCGAACATTGCGATGCTTATTCTTTGCAATCGCCTACACGTTTGGATTTGATTTCGACGATCATCTTCATCGGTTGACCCTTTGGGTCTTTTCCGACGGTGGACATGGTGGCCTGCATGCCATCGGCCTGCGATTCGCCTTTCATCGTGATCGTGACTTCACCCTCGGCGGCGGATTTGCACTGCACTTCGGTGTCCAGCTTGGTGTCGGTGTTGTTGTCACGAATGCGTTTGCAATCACCGCTGGCTTCCATGTTTTTCATCATGTCATCGGTGAGGTTGGACCAGCTACCCTCTTTGATTTTTTCCTCGGTCAGGCATGCCTTTTGCCCCTTGGGCAGCATTCCCGCCATTTGTTCCTTCATGCCGGGTTCCATGCCGGGCATTTCCATTTCAATCAAGGTCATGTCGGTGGAATATTCGCCAGCTTTCGGCGTGTTGCCGCCATCCATCATGCCGCAGGCCGACAGGCTGAGCGCGGCCATTGAGGCAAAAGCGAGAGTGAAACGGCGCATGGATAATCCTTTCAAAGCGTCAAAACCGGACGTAACCCTGCCTTTTTAGGTCCGCGCTGACAAGCAAATTGCGCCACATGCCCCATATCCCATCTGGCATAATGTGCGCCGTGGGCCTATCTTGCCATCAGACATTCGAAACAGGAGCCGATTATGGCAACCGCCGCGCCCACTAACGACATGACCCTTGATGAAATCCGTGCTGTGCTTGGCCCATTGTTGGCCCTACATGCGACCTTTGACGGGTGGACGGCCAAGGCGGTGGCTTCGGCGGCGGCGGATGCTGGCGTTGACGCGGGTATCGCCGCGTTGGCGATGGGCGATACGCCGATGGACCTCATCACCGCATGGGTGCGCAGCGTGGACGCGCATATGGCGGAGCAATTGCCGCCCGACGTAATCAATGTAATGAAAATCCGCGACAAAATCACGCGCATGGTGGAGGTGCGCATCGACTATGCCGCCCGTCATAAGGAGGCGGTGCGGCGCGCGCTGGCCATCATGGCGATGCCGCAAAACCTGCGCCGCTCCGCCAAGTTGAATTGGCAAAGCGCGGATGCGATGTGGCATCTGGCCGGGGACACCGCGACCGATTTCAATCACTATACGAAGCGGATGACGCTCTCGGCGGTCTATTCCACCACGCTTTTGACCTTCATCAATGATGAAAGCGAAGGGTTGGCGGATACCAAGGCATTCTTGGCCCGCCGAATCGACAATGTGATGCAATTCGAAAAGGCCAAGTTCGACATGAAAAAGCGGCGGGAGATGATGCCCAGCCTGTCGCGATTTATTGGCCGGATGCGCTATCCGGCTTAGTTAGACGGGCAGGGGGATAGACAATGGCACAGCCGCGCGACATTCCGGAAATGGACGCAACGTCCCTTATGCCGATGATGGGCCCAATGGCTTTGCCGTTCCTGATGGCGCACAATATGGCGACGGCCTTCGCGCAGATGAGCCAATATTGGGTCGATTTGGTGTTTGAACCGCATCAAGTCGAACCGGCGAAAGGGCATGAGTTGCCCGTCCCCGACACGCTGAACGAAGAGCAACCGAACATCGACTTGTTCGCGTAACCCCGCGCTAGTGCCCCACCATTGGCCCTCCGTTACAATTTGCCAAATGATAATGCGTTGCAATTAACGGTGGAACCTGCTTTGGCATTGGCATGACTCTCGATTCCCTTCCACCGCGCATTGCACATCGGGTGACCTTTATTGATTGGGCCGCTTTGCCCGATGGTGAAGGGCACCGGTTGCGCTCCCTTGGATTGGAAGTAGGCGCAGTCGTTGAATTGCTGCATCGCGGCGTGTTGTTCTGGCGTGACCCGCTCGCCGTGCGTATTGGCCGGATGACGGTCGCTATGCGCCGCAAAAACGCCGCCGCCGTGTTATGCTTTCCGATGACGGAGAAGGGCGTATGACCACTCTACCGCCACTCATCGCCTTGGTCGGAAACCCGAATGCGGGCAAAAGCGCCTTGTTCAACGCGCTGACTGGTGCGCGGCAGAAGATTGCGAATTATCCCGGCGTGACGGTGGAGCGGAAATCCGGGCGGCTATTCCTGCCCGATGGTCGTCCCTCCGAGTTGCTCGATTTGCCCGGCACCTATTCCTTGGTTGCTGACAGCCTCGATGAACAAGTCACCCGCGAGGTAGTGCTCGGCCAACGCGAGGGGGAACGCGCGCCGGACCTGTTGGTTGTGGTGGTCGATGCCGCGAACCTTGAAAACCATTTGCGCTTCACCCTCGAACTCATCGCCTTGGGCCGCCCGATTGTTGTCGCACTCAACATGCTCGACTTGGCGGAGCGCGACGGCCTGACCATCGATGCCGCCTCGTTGGAACGGGAATTGGGCGTGCCGGTCGTTTCCACCGTGGCCGTGCGTCGGCGTGGGTTGGAGGATTTGAAATCCGCCATCGAAACCGCCGTGCGCGTGAGCGGGACAGCGGTTAAAATCGACGCCCCTCTCGACAACCGCGCCACCTTCTCCGCCCGCGCAAAGGCCATCGCCGCGGCCGCGATTACGTCAGAGCGGGAGGTCA
>JBGSSR010000007.1:0-4923 GCA_041736905.1 Sphingomonadaceae bacterium
ATCATGGGGCAAGGCGGCAAATTGGGCGTGTTGAAAGCGGGCGCAAAGGCCGATGTCGTCATCTGGGAAGGCGACCCACTGGAGGTATCCGGCACGCCCGAATGGGTGATGATTGACGGCGTCGAACAACCCATGGGCAACCGGCAGGACCGCCTGCGTGATCGATACCTGCCCGACGACGACGGCCAATTGCCACGCGCCTATCGGCATTAACGAGTTACCCCTCCGCTTCTTATAGGAAGCGGAGGCGGTATCAGGCGGGTAAAAAGCCCAGTTCATACACCATCGGACGCAATTTTTGGGTCAGCACGGCGTAGGCGGCCTTGAACGGGTCGAAATCGGTCGGTTCGATTTCGCCATACGCCTCAAGCGCGCGGCGCACCTGATACCAACCGGCGTCGGCCCGGTTCAGCCGGTATTCCTGCGCAATCTTGTTCGGGAAGCGGGTCGCATGGAACCGCCGGAACAGTGCGCGCCCTTCGTCCAGAACGGCCTGTGCTTGCGGAGAGAACGCCATGCCCTTCATATAGCGCACGAGAAAATCGCTTTCGAAGCGCGCTTTGGCCCCGACTTCGGCCTCGGTAAAGGGGATGAAGTGATTGGTCAGGCTCCAGTCGCGGTCGTTCCAGCGCAGCCCGTCCGCGCCTGCGGTCAGGTTGCTGCCGTTGAACAGCATCCAGATGAGGCAATCGGTTTTGAATTCATCGGTCAGCGGCTGAGAGGGTTGCAGGAATTGGTCGCGGTCGTTGAGCCACGTCGGCTTGATGAGCCGGCGGACGGAGAACACAACGGCGGCTTGCCGGAGGTTGTCTTCGGTCACGAAAAGCCCGTGCCCGCCATTGAATCCAGACGAAAACAAGGCTGTTTTGTTAGCTTGCTGCAAGTCATTACTGTTGCACCACATATAAGCGATTGCGCCATCTGACCATCGTGTCCCACGCAGATCCTTGGTCGCAGTTGCTGTTGTCAGCGCGTTCTTAAGTGGCACGACCTGCTCGCGGTTTGATCGAGGGCGAACGATCCAATCGGTAAGTAATTTGCGTCCCGTACTTGTGACAAATTTCTTTTCGCCCTCTTCTTGGCCGTTTTTATCAAGAACGCGAGTTTCAATGTCAGTCACCGCGAGATTGACCGACGTATCCCAAACAAAGAAAGCAATTGGGAAATTACCTGGAACGCCGTCAAAGGCACGGCTGTGAACTACAAAACCAGCTAAGAACTTCGCCTGCCATGTTTTTCTGAACTGCTCTAAAGTAGGCGAGATTACATACTTTAGCGTCGAAAACATCGCGAGCTTGGCTGTCGGAAGTTCCATGTCGATCCGCGCTACGAATTGGGCAAAAAGTTCATTGGTCGCTTTGCCGTAATCAGACTTCAAGCTTACGGCCAATCTGGTCTTGGCGACGCGCTCCTTCGCACCGGAGCCATCAGATGCAACGCCCTTTGCCGTATTATCGTTCGTCGCCTCCGCATAAGGCGGATTAATCAGCACCAAAATCGGCTTTGCGCCCCTCTTCCCCGCACGCGCATCGGCAATCGCTTGGCGCAGCGCCATCGGCACCTTGCCCGACAGATCGTAATCAATCTCGCCAAAATCAGTCACATCGTCGTTGAGATAATCATATTGAAAAATTTCCGCCCCGGCAAAGGCCGGATTGCTGCGCATGATCGTCACATCCTCACCGTCCAGCGTGGACATGAACACATTGCGCAGGTTGCTATGCTTGGCCTCCAAATTGCCGACGCCCGCGCACATATCCCACACGATATATTTCTGTTGCCAATCCGCGCCCAAAGTCGCGTTCAATTGGTCATAGGCCTTATCCACGATGTGCAGCGGGGTGTAGAACGCGCCCTTAAACTTCTGATCATCCATCGGCAGCAAGCTGTCGCGTCGTTCCAGCAGATAGTGCCGGTGTTTCTGTTCGGGCGGGCGGTGATAAAGGTTCCAGAAATTGCGATAGCCGCGCTCGCTGGCCAGTTCATATTGTTCGGCCCCGATGATGAACACTGGCTTGTCACCGCTGAACAACAGGCGCGCGGGCAGGTTGCGCATCGCCTCATTCGTGCCATCGTGCATGATGTCGGCAAAGAACAGCACGGCGTAATCGGCCTCCCGCTTTACGCCCAGTTCAACGCCGACCATCGCCACCCACTTGTCAAACACCTGCCGCAGGTTGTTGGGCGTGATCGGGGTGCGGATGATGCGGCCTTCGCTGACCGCATCCTTGGTCGCCTTGATGAACTCAGCCTCATAACCGTCGATCTGATAGAGGATGAAGTGGGTTTCTATTGTGGGCGCAATCTGGGCGGCCAATGCCTTGTCCGCTGCTGACCCGGATTTGGGCCAGGCAATGGATTTGTCATCCAGCAGCGGCAGGGCGTGTTCGGTCGCCATCAGCGCCGCCTTTTCACGGTCAACCACGCAAAGGAAACCGGGGATCGCCTCACCCCGGTTGCGCGCGCGGCGCGGACATAGGTCAGCAATTGCGCGAACATCAGCAGCGGCGGCGTGGGGGATTCCTTGGCCTCGAACCAAATTTCGGGGGTCTGAATATCGACCAACCCTTTGAAAACACCCTTCAGGCCAAGCGCTTTAATATAGGCGTCTTTCACATCCTCTTCGGTGCGGGCGGCGGCAAGGTCGGCTGGCAGTTGCAAAATCGGCTCCCTCTTTGCATGCCGTCTTGGTTAGCTGGTCATAGTAAATGTGCAAGTGCTATCCATCACCAGCCGTCGGCCGCTTTGGACACCGCCCCCCTTACCCAAACACCACGCCATCCATCAACTTGCGCGCCGTGCGGAGAAGGGCCGCCGATACCACCGCGCTGTTAGCGTCCAGTTCCAGCACGCAGGACATCTCGCCGGTGGGATGCTCCACCGATAACAATTTGCGCGGGCCATCGGGGATTTCCGCAACCTCGGCGGCAGGCGAACCGGCAATCAGGCAGGCCGTCGCCACGCTGACCGCGCCCAATACGCCGACGCTGGCGTGCGCGCGGTGCGGAATAAAACTGCGCACCGTGACCGCGCCGCCGTTTCTGGGCGGGGCGACCAACATCATTTTGGGCACCGATTTATCGCGCACATCGCCAAGGTTCATACGTTCGCCCACGGCCAAACGGATAGCCTCAATCCGCGCCTTTAAGCCCGTGTCCGCGTCCAACGTATCGCGGTCCTCGTAGCCGGTGATGCCGACGTCCGCCGCCTTCATCACTACGCACGGCATGCCATTGTCGATGAGGGTGACGGGCACGCCCTCAACCACATCCACTGCGTTGCCGGTGGGGAGCAAAGCGCCGCAGGACGAACCCGCCGTGTCGCGAAACTCCAACGGCACGGGCGCATGGGAGCCGGGCACGCCGTCAATTTTCGCGTCCCCCGCATAGGTGACTCTACCGTCCGGCGTCTGCACAGTCGCGACGGCGATTTGGCCCGTGTTTTCCATGTAAATGGTAACACGAGTCTCACCATCCGCCGCCGCGACCAACCCGCGTTCGATGGCGAACGGGCCAACACCGGCGAGGATGTTGCCGCAATTTTGCGCGTCGCTGACAATCGCCTGATCGACAAACACTTGCAGAAACAGGTAATCGACATAGACGCCATCGCGCGCCGATTTTTGCACCACTGCGACCTTGCTAGTGAGCGGGTCCGCGCCGCCCATGCCATCAATTTGGCGCGGGTCGGGGCTGCCCATGACGGACAAAAGGAACGCATCGCGCGCGACGGGATCGTGCGGCAGGTCGGTGGCCAAGAAATACCCGCCCTTCGACGTGCCACCGCGCATCCACATCACGGGGCACATGATTGGCGCGGAGGTCATACGTATTTCAACCCCATCGCCGCCAGTTTTTCGCGCATTTTATACATGTCGAGGCCCAATTCACCCTTCGCCAATCTGTCGCGCTTATCCGCTTCATTCGCCTCACGTGCCTTGGCGGCGGCGGCGACTTCGGCGGCTTTTGCACGGGGTACGCAGACTACGCCGTCATCGTCGGCGACAATAACATCGCCCGCGTTCACCGGCCATCCGGCGCACACAACCGGCACGTTGACGCTGCCCAAGGACGCCTTAATCGTCCCCTGCGCATAGATTGCCTTCGCCCAGACGGGGAACTGCATTTCGGTGAGATCGCGCACGTCCCGGATACCGGCGTTGATAATCAAGCCCTTACACCCCCGCGCCTGCGCCGAAGTGGCCAGCAGGTCGCCGAAATAGCCATCTTCGCACGGGGACGTCGGCGCGATGACCAATATGTCGCCCGCCTGCAATTGCTCAATCGCGACGTGCACCATCCAATTGTCACCCGGAGGAGCCGAGATTGTCACCGTGCTGCCCGCGATGCGTGCGCCGCTATAAATCGGGCGCATATAGGACGCGAGCAGGCCGGTGCGTCCCTGCGCCTCGTGCACCGTGGACACGCCGCAGCTTTCCAACGCAGCGATTACATCCGCCTCGGCGCGGTCGATAGTTTGAACAACAATTCCGGTCATGGGCGGCATGGCTCCTGTAGTTTTAGTGCGGATATCGCTACGCCCCGCCCCGCAAAACACCAAGTCGGAACTATGCAGGGGGTATAAGTTTATGCTAATTCATGTGCCATGCCCCATAAAGTCACGCTTTGGAATTTGAACCTGCGCCACTTGCGCGCCCTATCCGCCACCGCCCGCCTTGGGAGCATCTCGGCCGCCGCGCAAAGCGTTGCGATTAGCCAACCGGCGATAACGCAGGGGCTGGCGAAGTTGGAGGCCGACCTTGGTGTTCCATTCTTTGACCGGCGCAGCGACGGGATGATGCCGACCGAGGCCGCGCGCCTGTTCACGCCGCGTATCGACGCTGCACTGGCGCATGTACAAAGCAGCCGCGTGACCATGCCCCAAATGCGCGCCTTCATCGCGTTGGCCGACCATGGAGCGTAT
>JBGSSR010000120.1:0-2485 GCA_041736905.1 Sphingomonadaceae bacterium
CCCGTTGTGGATCATCTTCGTGCCGGTGTCGGCCTGTTGATAATTGTTGGTCAGCGCGACGGAGTAGAATTCGCCGACGCTGTCCTCGCCATTCAAGACGCAGGACGGGTATTTCCACGTCACCGCGCTGCCGGTTTCGACTTGAGTCCAGCTGATTTTCGACCGTGCGCCTTGGCACAATCCGCGCTTGGTGACGAAGTTATAGATGCCGCCCTTGCCCTCCGCATCGCCGGGATACCAGTTTTGCACGGTGGAATATTTGATTTCGGCGTCGTCCAGCGCGGCCAATTCAACCACGGCGGCGTGGAGTTGGTTTTCATCACGCATCGGCGCGGTGCAGCCCTCAAGGTAGGAGACGTAGGAGCCCGCCTCGGCGATAATCAATGTGCGCTCAAACTGCCCCGTGTTTTCGGCGTTGATGCGGAAATAGGTGCTGAGCTCCATCGGGCACCGCACGCCCTTTGGGATGTAAACAAACGTCCCGTCGCTAAACACCGCGCAGTTGAGCGTGGCGAAGAAATTGTCGCGCATCGGCACGATCTTGCCCAGATATTGCCGGACGAGGTCGGGATATTCTTTGATGGCTTCGGAAATCGAGCGGAAAATCACGCCCGCGCTTTCCAATTCCGCGCGGAAGGTGGTGGCTACCGACACGCTGTCAAACACCGCGTCGACGGCAATCCGGCGCGCGCCCTCAACACCGGCCAGCACTTCCTGCTCCGCAATCGGGATGCCCAGTTTTTCGTATGTGCGGCGGATTTCGGGGTCGAGTTCGTCAAGCGAACCGATAGTTTTCTTCTCCTTCGGCTCCGCGTAATAATAGGCGTCTTGGTAATCGATGGGCGGAATTTTGAGCTTCGCCCAATCCGGCGTTTCCATCGTTTTCCACATGGCAAACGCCTTGAGCCGCCAATCGAGCATCCATTCCGGCTCGCCCTTTTTCGCGCTGATATAGCGGACGGTATCCTCGGTCAGGCCCTTGGGCGCGAGTTCTTGCTCAACGTCAGTGGCAAAGCCCCATTCATAGGTGCTGGCGCGCTCCACGGCGTCGCGGGCGGCCTGATCCTTTACCGGAGTTTCAATACTATCCGTCACGCTTGTAACTCCATTTTTGTGCCCTGCCCTAAACGCTGCGTCGCCGAAAGACTCGCCAGCGTTACATCCGCCAAGGCCCCGCGCACGGCGTTATTCACCCGCGCCAAATGCCCGCCCATGTGGCAATGATCCTCAATCGAGCAGCCATGCGGCTCAGCACCAACGCAGGCGGTGAGCGCAATCGGCCCCTCAATCGCCTCGATAATGTCAGCCATCGTGATCGCCGCCGCAGGCCGAGCGAGCTTGATGCCGCCGGTCGCACCACGCTCGGAACGCAGCAGTTCGGCATGAACCAACATCCGCAACAATTTTTGCGTCGTGGGGAGAGGAACCCCCGTCCGCTCTGCCAAACGGGTCGCGTTCAAATGCACCCCGCCACACGCGCACGCGGCCTCCGCCATCAAACGTATGGCATAATCGGCAAGGCTGGATAAGCGCATGGGGCGGCTCCGACGAAACAAGACTAAATCAGTCGGATATACACGTGGCCCATGTGGCGCGATAAATCAAGCGCTGATAGGCGGAACTGCCGATGCTTTTTATTGGCGCAATTCGCGGATATTATCTGGCTCTAACCACATTTGCAGGAGCGAAGTCTCATCGGTTGCTAAACCCGCCGGTGTCCGGCCAACGAAATGGCGAATTTCACGGATCATGTGCGATTGGTCATAAAACAAGTCGAACAAATTGGCACGCTCTTGGGGCGAAAGCTCCCCTTCGGTCAGCGCCATGGCGACGCGCAGCGCCCTATATTTGCGCGCCAGCGCCTTTGGCGATGCACCAAAATACTCGGTCGCCACGCGTTGAACTTGTCGGTCGGACATGTTCATTGCCCTCACCAAATCCTTAACCTTTGGCGACAGGCTTGCATCCAGCCATTGGGCGATCGCCGCCACTTTTTGTATCGCAGGCAAGGGCAAATCGTGAAAGCAATGCTGTAAACTTGGTGCGGCAACCGCCAACAATGTATGCCCCAATTCCCTTAATTGTTCATCTTCTAGCGCGCCCACATGAATGGCATCCAAGGCGCGCAACGCCTCAAGCAAGGCGATGCAGCGGGCGTCAACAAATTGATCGGCGCTGATCAATTTATCCATCATGTGATTGGCCGAAACCTGCGTCATCGCGCGCCACCCCAACGGCGTGAAGGCACAGCCAAAGCAATGGAACGGCCCGTTAACGCGGTAATACATCGCGGCGTTGGACGGGCAAATGATAGAGACAGGGTGGCTTTGGTCAACATGTCCGTCGAAAAACCGAGCCTGCCCCTCCCCTTTAAGGAAATACATCAAATGTCCAATGCCCGCCGGTTGCACATCTTCAATGACAGACTCGCCCGAACGGAACATGTAAAATGTCGTGACGAGATGTTTCAGCGATTCCGGCGGCG
>JBGSSR010000176.1:0-3948 GCA_041736905.1 Sphingomonadaceae bacterium
CCAAGGCCGCGACAAGCAGCGCCGGTGCGGCGGTGTCGCGCGCCTCCCCCTTGCCAAAGCGCCATAGGGCATAGGCCGCGCCCGCCAGCACCGCTTCCCAACCGAAGCGTTGCAAAAGGCCGGTGGTGGTGAAATCTGTGCCGAATAGAGCGGCAAAGCCGATGCGATAGAGGCTGTGCGCGGCGATGGCGGATACCACGCCGATGACGGCCCATGCCACTTGCCGCACGCGGGCGGTCAAGCCGCCCTGCGCCAACCACAGCGCCGCGCCAAAAAGCGCCATTGGCCCGATAATCCGTTGCGCCAGTTCGGTGAGGGTCAGATAGGGGATGCTGACCACCATCGGCTCCCCTGCTAGACTGGGTAACGCCGCTGTGCACCAAATGAACACGGGAATGAACGTCCATGCTAAGGCGATAACGCCCAATACGGCCATAGCGGGGAGAAGCATGAGGTGGTCGTCCTTGGCCAACGCGGGCAATTTAACCGATGCCACGGCCAGCCCCAATATCGCCGCCGCCAGTGTGATGGGCATAATGAACGCAGGCACAACCTGCGCCGCCATGCCGTAGCCTAGCAAAGCGGCCAGCGCGCACAGCGTGTTCCGCTGCCAATGCCCTATGCGCAATTTCCATGCGAATAGCGTCGCCAAGGCCGCAACCATGTCCCAACGGATGATGGAGGATGGCGCAATGCCATCGGTCACTTTGCCGGACAGATTGCCAAGCTCTGCCCAGAAATTGGTGTCGGCAGTAACCAACAACATCGCCAGCGTCGCGGCCATAGGAGCCACGGCAATCCCGTCCACCCGCACCTCTTTCGCAAGGCGGCCAAGGCCAAACCAAGCGGCGGAAATCGCGGCGAACGCTATCGGTGTTTGCCATTGGGGTAGGCCAGCAAGCACTGCCAACATCAACATTCCCGCCGCAACCGAGATGAGGATGATAAAGCGACGGTCCTCATGCCGCTCCGCCCTATTCCAGCCGAGTGCCGCGCCTACCAACGCCAACGCTGTCCCGGCACATAGGGCCAAGGCCGTGCCGACATCAAACGCGCCAGCGATGGCCGGATTGGCCGATGCCTCGCCAAAATGGCGCACATAAATGGCGGCGATAGAAAGCGCAGCGGCGGAAAGCTCCCACGCCGCCCACTCGCCCGCATCCTTGGGCCACCATAGGCGATAGAGCATGGCGGGAATATGGATGACGGCCATGGCCAAGGCGACGAAGACCAACTCACCCGTTTCTGGCTGCGGCCAAATGAGCAGGAGCAAGACCGCCAATGCCGCGCTAACCCGTGGCACGACGGAAAGCGCCTTGGCATGGTCGGCAAACCGTGCGGCCAATGGCGGCAAAGTCATCACCTGACCTGCCACGGCTAGCAAGGCATACAGCCCCCAATGCAGCATCGCAAAGCCGCCCGTCGCAACCAACAACGCCAATTGCGCCGCGCCAATAACCGCCGCCGCCGCACGTATTATGTCGGACGAAAGAACGCCCTTGTCTGCATCCTCCCCGCGCGCCATCGTCGGTATGACAAGCGCGAGCAGCAGGACGAATCCGCCCAAGGCCACAACGCTAAACCCGCCCGTCAAATCGCCGAGCAGAATGAGCAACGCGCTCCACATTGCGCCGCCGGTCATGGCGGCAATGCCCAGCCAGGCCCAACGCTGCATCCGGCTGACCCACACCATCCCCGCGACGGTGAGCGCGAGATAGACCGACAGCATCGGCACATTGGCGGACAGGCCGACGGTCAACGCTGGTGCCGCCAAACCGCCCGCGAGGCCCAGCAACGCGCTGGCAATCCCGTGGCGCAATGACAGCGCCAGCGCGCCCGCGGTGATCAATGCCATGGCAACAAATGCGGCGCCGGCTGGCAATAATCCATAGCCATTGGCCGCGACCAAAACGGCGGCATAGAGCGTGGAAATCCCCGCGCCGGACAGCGCGTGTGGCACGCGTTCATCCTCAACCTTATCCTGCCGCCGGTGCGCCCATTCGGCGCCGCCGATCAGGCCAAGGCCGAAAATTGTGCCCATAATCGCCTGCACCACTGGCGTAAAAATGCGCCCGAACAGGCCGATGTCGATGGCATATTGAACAATGAATACGCCCGCGATGGCCAACGTAATTCCGCCTGCCCAAATGGGAAGGCGGCGGCCAAAGAGTTCCTCAAAATTGATGGACAGGCCGGATTGCTGCGGCGTTTCGGGGGCATCATCAATGTCGGGAGTTTGCGGTTGTGGTTGTGACTGGGGAAAAGTGCGCTCGGCCTCCAAAGGAGCCCGATAGGCCGCCACGCGCGCGGGTTCACGGATGGGTTCGGCTATGGGCTCAACAATGGGAGAGGGTTCTGCCTCAACCTTAGGTTCCGGCGGGGGCGATTGCACAATCGTCGCCGATCGGCGAACTTGCGGCACGGTGCGTTGTATGGGCGGTGCTACAGGCGGAGCCGTCGGCATCTCGCCGCGATTCAGGCCTTCCAATTCCAACTCGCGCAAACGTTGTTCCACGCCGCGCATCCGTTTCAGCAATTGCGCGATCAACACGCCGCCCGCCACAATCACCACCAACAGGACAAAATTCAACATGGCCCACTCCCTTGCGATTCGTCCATGTAACCTATTACTGAACACTGTTCAATTAAATAATTAGACGCCGTTCAATTAATTGGGTATAGCTGTTCCCGACGCCACCTTGGACGCAAATGGCACCTCGCGCAAAGAGAAAGGACACGCATGGCCCGCCGATCTGACCACAGCCGCGACGAATTGCGCGCCATCATCATTGCTGAGGGGCATCGCCATATGCAGGAGGTCGGCTTTGCTGCCTTCTCCGCGCGTAAGGTCGCGCAACGCATCGGCTATTCCATCGGCACCTTGTACAATGTGTTCGGCAGCTATGACGGCCTGATCAGCGCGATTAATGGCCGGACATTGGACCTTTGGCATGATTATTTGGCCATGCGCATGGCCAGCGTTAGCGAACACCGCCTGTCCGCCGCCATCCATGCCTATTTCGAATTTGCATTGCTCAACCGGCACAGTTGGGCCGCGCTCTATGACTTTCGCTTGCCCGAGGATACGCCGCCAGACGGAGAATATCAGGATAAAGTGCGCGCGATTATGGCGACCGTGGAAACCGAAATCGCCGCTGCTTTGCCGCCGCATCGGCAGCATGAGACCGCGCCACTCGCCCGCTCATTACTCGCCACCGTCCACGGCCATTGCGTGTTCACGATGAACGGCACGTTCCGCATACTGGGTGAGGCCGACCCCGTTGCTGCCGCGCTTGCCCGGGTGGAGCAAGCAATTGGGTAAGCGCCCGACCATAATCCTGGCGGGGGGTGGCCATGCGCATTTGGGCGTGCTGGCGCATTTCATACAGCATGGCACGCCGAACGCGGATGTGGTCATGATCAGCGACCGCAAGCACACCGCCTATTCCGGCCTATTGCCCGCATGGATGGCGGGAGTCATTCCGGCAGAGGCCATGTTCATCGACAGCGCAGCCTTAGCGCGGCGGGCGGGGGTACGGTTTATCCGCGACGCCGTCACTGGATTGGACACCGACAAGCGGGTGATGACTTTGGCAGGCGGCGAAACCTTGGCTTTCGATATCGCCTCGCTTGCCATCGGCGGGGAAAATGACGTCCGCGATTTTGCCGCCCTTGGGGAGCGATTGCTGACCATTCGGCCCATGGAAAACTTCATGCGCGGTTGGACCGGCGCGATAGAGGCCGCCACCACCCAAGCCAAGCTAAGCGTCATCATCGTCGGTGGCGGAGCGGGTGGGGTGGAACTGTCCCTTGCGGCAGTCGCGGCGGCGCGTCGCGCGGGGATTGCGCATGATGTCGGCCTTGTGACACCGCGAGGCGCGTTCCTCGCTGGCCATACGATGGGTGTGCAACGGCGCGCGCTGGCTTTGCTGAAAGAAAAAGGCGTCA
>JBGSSR010000180.1:0-5526 GCA_041736905.1 Sphingomonadaceae bacterium
CCTCCGCCAACACACCGCCCGCGACCCCGCCCGCCAATCGGCCAAAGGAGGATAGGCGCGAGAGGCGACCCGATGGGACTTTGCGATACCGGTCGTTGCTCATGAAAAAAACCTTTGCAGGCGCGGGCGCACCTTTAGGAACCGCAGATAGGCCCATTCCAGGCCCCGCGCCACCCATGGCAGGCGGGCGGCTTGGCCCAATGGCGATAATATCGGGATCGCCCGCCACATCGCGGCAAAGGCGGCGGCACCGGACAATAATTGCCCATCCTCCATCGCATGGAACCGCGCCAATATCTCGGCGCGGTCGATGGGGCAGGTGCTATCCTTATCGGTCGCATCGACAAAGGCAATCCGCCCGCGCCTATCGAGCCGCCGCATGAGGGAAATCTCGCGGCGGCACAAAGGGCAACCGGCGTCATACCAGACGGTGAGTTGGCTCATTTTAGGCCGCCCAAAAACCGCGCCGCATCGCCGCGCACTTCGGCCTGGCGTTCGTCGGTGAACTTGTCCCATGTGCGCACCATCTGCGCCATGCGGGGGTTGCCCTTCAATCGCTCTTGATGGCGCGCGACAAAGTCCCAATAAAGGTAGTTATAGGGGCACGCCTTTGCCCCCGCCTTCGCCTTGACATCATAGGCACATCCGCCGCAATAATCCGACATCCGGTCAATATACGCGCCGCTGGCCGCATAGGGTTTGGAGGCCAGCAACCCGCCATCGGCAAATTGGCTCATGCCGATGGTGTTGGGCAACTCCACCCACTCATAGGCGTCGGCATAGACCGCCAGATACCATTCGTGCAGTTCATGCGGGTTCACGCCCGCCAGCAAGGCGAAGGTGCCGGTGACCATCAACCGTTGGATATGATGGGCATAGGCCTCTTCCCGCGTTTGGGTCACGCACGCCTTGATACACGCCATGTCGGTGTCGGCGGTCCAATAGAATTCGGGCAGGGGGCGGGTGGCGTTCAGCGCATTGGACTGCGCATAGTCCGGCATCTTCAACCAATAAATCCCGCGCACATATTCGCGCCAGCCGATGATTTGGCGGATGAAGCCCTCCACCGCGTTCAACGGCGCGCGCCCCGCATGATATTCCGCCTCCGCCGCGCGGCAGACGGCGAGCGGGTCGAGCAAGCCGCAGTTCAGATATTGCGACACGACGGCGTGATACAGGAACTTCTCCCCGCGCACCATCGCGTCCTGATAATCGCCAAAATGCGGCAGGGCGGTTTTCAGGAAATGCGCAAACGCCGTTTCCGCATCGGCGCGCGTGGTGCCGAACCAGAAGGGGGCGAGGTCACCGAAATGGTCGCCATATTTTACCGCAACCAAATGCAAAACCTGCTGCGTTATCGCATCGGGGGCAAAGCGCAAAGGGCGCGGCATGAGCAGGTCGCGGACAGCGGGTTTGCGGTTGTCATGGTCGTAATTCCATTGTCCGCCCTCGGGCTTATCGCCGTCCATGAGTAGGCCCGTCTTGCGCCGCATATCGCGGTAGAAATATTCCATGCGCAGGGATTTGCGCCCCTCTGCCCAGCCTTCAAATTCTTCGCGGGTGGCGATGAAACGATCATCGGGCAACATGTCGAGGTCCAATGCCGCGCCCAATGCCAGCACCTCCTCCCGCAACCGCCATTCGCCCGGTTCCGTGATGCGGACACGGGTTGCGCCGGTCTGCGCGGCCATGCGGAGCGCCTCGCCGGTGATGGAGTGGCTGTTATCCGGATCATCCAGCCGCGTGTAATGCACCCGCCATCCGGCGCGGCGGAGTTCCTCCGCAAAATGCCGCATGGCGCTGAACAGGAAGGCGATCTTTTTCTTGTGATGCCGCACATAGGTCGCCTCCGCCGCGACCTCCGCCATCACAATGAGCGACGTTTCGGGGTCCGCGCCGGTCAGCGACGATAATGAGGGCGACAATTGATCGCCAAGGATGATGATGACAGTTTGGGCGGGGGTCATGGCAATGGGGCGCGGCCTTAAAAACCACCTTGTGGCGGGAAGCGGCCCAGCGGGTAAGCTGCCCATAGGGGTATCGCGCGGCGAAATCCGCCGACGTGACTTGCAAAATGTAGAAAATGTGGTGCCCCTGGCCCGACTCGAACGGGCACATCTTTCGATACTGCATTTTGAGTGCAGCGCGTCTACCAATTCCACCACAGGGGCTTACCTGAGTGAGAGGCGTCCATTAGCGCCGCTTTGCCCTCTTGCCAAGGGGAAAAATGGGATTGGCGAATCCGCCAGCGCGATAGGCTTTGGTCGCACTTGCATGGCGCGGCGCGCGGGTTTACGGTCCGCGCCACATCTCCCCCCGCTGGCCCCCGCCAGCCCCAATGAAGGACAAAAGCCATGAGCACCGACCCCATCGTCATCCTATCCTATGCCCGCACGCCGATGGGCGGGATGCAGGGTATGTTTTCCGATGTCACCACCACCGACCTTGGCGCGGCGGCGGTGAAGGCAGCGGTTGAGCGCGCCGGTGTGGATGGCGGCGCCATTGACCGCATCTATATGGGCTGCGTCCTGCCCGCTGGTTTGGGTCAGGCCCCTGCGCGCCAAGCGGCGATTAAGGCGGGCTTGCCCAAATCGGTGCAGGCGACCACGGTGAACAAGGTGTGCGGATCGGGCATGCAAACCGTGATGATGGGCGCAGAGGCGCTGATGGCGGGCAGCGTCGATTACGTTGTCGCGGGTGGTATGGAAAGCATGACCAACGCGCCGTACCTCCTCAAAAAACATCGCGGCGGTGCGCGCATTGGGCATGACATGGCCTATGACCATATGTTCCTTGACGGGTTGGAGGATGCCTATGAGGCGGGCCGCGCGATGGGGACGTTCGCGCAGGATACGGCGGATGCGTATCAACTAACCCGTGAGCATATGGACGACTATTCGGTCGAATCGCTGCGTCGCGCGAACGAGGCGATTGCAACGGGTGCGTTTGCCAAGGAAATCACGCCTGTGACGGTGAAAAGCCGCAAGGGCGAAGTGGTTGTCGATACCGATGAGCAACCCGGCAAGGGCAACCCCGAAAAGCTGCGTGCACTGAAACCCGCCTTTGCCAAGGACGGCACGATTACGGCGGCGTCGTCGTCCTCAATTAGCGATGGCGCGGCGGCGGTGGTCCTGTCCCGTGCCTCGACGGCAGCGGAAAAGGGGCAGACGCCCGTGGCGCGCATCGTCGCGTTCGCTGGCCATGCGCAGGAGCCGAAGGATTTCACCGTCGCTCCCGTGGGTGCCATAACCAAATGCCTTGAAAAAGCAGGGTGGAGCGTGGACGACGTGGATCTGTTTGAGGTCAATGAAGCATTCGCCTGCGTCGCCATGTTTGCGATGCACGACCTGAAATTGCCGCATGAGAAAGTCAACGTGAATGGCGGCGCGACCGCTTTGGGTCACCCCATCGGCGCCAGCGGCACGCGGATTATCACGACGTTGTTGGGCGCGCTAGAATCACGCGGCTTGAAACGCGGCGTCGCCAGCCTCTGCATCGGCGGCGGGGAAGCCACGGCGTTGGCGGTGGAGCTTATCTAAGCCGGTTTTTGTAATAATCGAACACGGAAAGGGGGCTTTATGCCCCCTTTTTGTCGTCCGCGCGACAATTGGCGACAAAATAAACGCTTTCTGACCGTGACGCATTCGTTACGTTCATATTCGGGCCGCTATTTATGAACATGTCGACGGGGCACTCACCGCCGACCTTGTAAAAAAGGAACCGACAATGACCCGCACTTCTCTCCTAAAGACCGCCACTTTATCGCTGCTGATCGGCGCGATGACGATCCCTAGCATGGCGTCCGCCGCTGCACCGCAAAGCCGGGGCACCGAATACAACCACCGTTCGACCAGCAATGACGATCGGCGTGACGACCGGCGTGACGATCGGCGTGATGCCCGGGACGACCGCCGTGATGATAGGCGCGATTGGCGCGATGACCGCCGTGACGACCGGCGTGACGACCGCCGCGAAGTTCGCCGCGCCGGCTATAAATATGGCTATGGCGCGTTCAATGCCCCCTTCCGTGCGCAGACCTTCCGCGCCGGTGACCGCATTGGCCGCACGATGGTGAGCAGCCGTTTCATCATCAACAACCCGCGCGCCGTTGGCCTGCCCTATGCGGGTCGCAACAAGGCCTATGTGCGGCACTATAACGACGTGCTGCTGGTGAATGTGCGCAGCGGCAAGGTTGTCGCGGTGTATCGCAACCATTTGCGTTGGTAAGTCTGGCAAGGGGCGGCTCCATTCGGGGTCGCCCCTTTCGCACAAAAAGAGAACATGGCGGCTGGACAGCGCCGTGCCCTTGTCCCTAAAAGGGCCGCATGTCCGCCGCTCCCCCCTTGCTAAAAATCGGTGCCCTGCATGCCAGCCATGCGGGGATTTGGTTGTGTGAGCCGGATGGCGCAATCCGGCCTGTATCCAAGGGCGAAGCGATTGGCCGCGCCGCCGAAACGCCGCTCATCATGCTCAACGCGCCGTTAGTGGCGCAGCGACTGGGCTATGCGGAGTTGTCCGGCCTCGACTTGCTCGAACTCTTTGCCTTCGTTCACCCTGCGCGCTTTGCCGTGCCGACGCCGAAGGGATTGGCGAAGGCATTGGGGCTTTTTATTCCGGAAGACGGCGTGCCCGACGCCGATGCCCCGCGCCTCTATCTGGCGGCGGCGGCGAAAATGCTCGCCACATTAGACGCCGATTGGCCGGAGCGGGAGGGCGCGTGGGATGCTGTCCAAGCGCTTTATCGCCTCCGCTGGCCATGGACGGGCTTTGTGCGCGACCGGATGACCAAGCCGGAAAAGGCCGAACGCTACCTGTTCACCAAATTGCCGGAATGGGAGGAGGCAGGCGTGCGTGGCGCGCCGCTGCCCGTGTCGGTGCAGGAGGGCGACGCGCTCAACCGGCTCGATGCGCTGACTGGACAAGGGCGGGAAAAACGGCAAGGGCAGCGCGATTTCACCGCCGCCGCCACCCATGCCTTCGCGCCGCGTAACCAGCGCGGCCTACCCAATATGTTGCTGGCAGAGGCGGGAACGGGGATTGGCAAGACCTTGGGCTATCTCGCCCCCGCGTCGCTCTGGGCGGAAAAGGCCGACGGCGGCGTGTGGGTGTCCACCTATACCAAGGCGCTGCAACGCCAATTGGTGGCGGAGGCGCAGCGCGTCTATCCCGACCCGGCGACTTTCCGGCAAAAGGTTGTGGTGCGCAAAGGCCGCGAAAATTACCTCTGCCTGCTGAATTTGGAGGATGCGTTGCAAGGCGGGTTCGCAGGCCGCGCCGCCGTCCTCGCGCAACTCGTCGCCCGCTGGGCCGCGTATAGCCGCGATGGCGATATGATCGGCGGCGATTTGCCCGGGTGGCTGACGACTTTGTTCCGCCGCAATGGCACCACCGCGCTGACCGACCGGCGCGGTGAGTGCATCTATGCCGGATGCCCGCACTACCGCAAATGCTTCATTGAGCGCGCCGTGCGGGCGAGCGCCGATGCGGAACTCGTCATCGCCAACCACGCGCTCGTCATGGTCAACG
>JBGSSR010000184.1:0-4631 GCA_041736905.1 Sphingomonadaceae bacterium
ATCCCGTGCCGCCGCCGCGCGCGCGGCAAAGCGTTCGGCATCGTCCAATGCGCGCCGCCCTTCGCCGGGCATGGTCATAACCACAGCCGCGCTCATCAGGCCGATAATGAAAATCACGACCATCAACTCAACAAGGGTAAAGCCATTGGGGGCAGGATTAGCGCGCAAACAGGGTCACTCTGCGCCGATATCGGCGTTTTCGCCCTCGCCGCCAACCGCGCCATCGGCACCCAGCGAGATCACCTCAAATGCGCCCTTGGTCCCCGGCACGCGAAGCTGGTAAGGACGGCCCCATGGGTCATTGGGCAATGTTTTGATATAGCCACCGGGGCGATAGCGCGCCGGTTGCGTCAGGCTGGCCGGTGGCGCAGTCAATGCCGCCAATCCATCGGTGGCAGTGGGATAGGTCATATTGTCCAGCCGGTACATTTCCATCGCTTGGTTGAGCGTCGCAATGTCGGCGCGCGCCTTTTCGACCATCGCCTTATCCTGGCTGGGCAGGACGTTGATGACGACCACCGCCGCCAAAAGGCCGATGATGAAGATGACGACCATCAATTCGACCAAAGTGAAACCATTCACCTCCGCCTGCCTCGCCCATGGCAAAATCGGTTTGCGCGGCTTTTTCAGCTTCTTATATTTGGCACATGGGCGGCGCATATCGGTGCATAATCGCCACATAAATTTGTAGAACATGGTCCCCCCTTGTCCGTCGGCCTATCCGCCGACCAATGATTGCAGTTGCAAAATGGGCAATAAGATGGCGAGGATGATCACCGCCACTGCGCCGCCCATGAATACGATAATCAACGGCTCCAACAGGGTCAGCGCCGTCGCCGCGAAATCGTCAAATTCGCGCTCCAAATAATCCGCCGCACGTTCCAACATGGAGTCCAAATGCCCGGCGTTTTCGCCGCTGGCAGCGAGATAGACGAGCAGGGGCGGGAACACACCGGCGGCGCGCATGGAACCGGATAAGCTGCCGCCGCCACGGATGCTTTCCACCATATCGTCACCCGCCTTGCGCAGAACCGCGTTGTTAATGGTGCGGGTGGTAAGGCGCATCCCTTCTAACACCGGCAATCGGCTGGCTGTCATCGTTGCCAATGTCCGCGCCATTCGCGCGCCATGCAGGTTGCGGAGCAGCTTCCCCAACAGCGGCAGGCGGAGCAGCATCGCGTCAAATTGATACTTAAATGCCACCACTTTCAGCCCCCGCCACAACGCGATTCCTGCCAGCGCAACAAAGCCAAGAATCAACCACCAATAATTAGCAAGGAAATCGGACACGCCGATGACAATGCGGGTGATCAGCGGCAATTGTTGCGCCACGCCGTCGAATTGCTCCACCACACGTGGCACGACGGTGATCATGAGCAGCGCGACAACCGTCATCGCCACCACGGCCAACACGATGGGGTACACCAACGCGCCGATAATCTTGCCGCGCATGACGACTTGTCGTTCCAACAATATGGCCAAGCGTTCGGCAATGAGGGGCAGCGATCCGCTATTCTCCCCCGCCGCAATCATGGCGCGATAGAGCGCGGGAAAGCTGCGCTCTTGCCGCGCCATGGCATCGGCGAGCGGCAACCCCTCAGTCACGCCTTGGTTCACATCGTCAATGATGGCCGACAGATGCGGCTTCTCATTTTGCCGCGCCAAGGTGCGCAATGTTTCGGCGAGCGGCGATACGCCAATCAGGGATGCCATTTGCCGCGTGAACAGCGCCAATTCCTTGGCGCTCATACGTTTGGCGCGGGTGAAGGAAACCGCGCCCTTTGCCCGTTCCTGCCCACTGCGCTCGGTTAGCGAGAGGATGTAAAAAGACTTAGCGATTAAACGCGCCTCCGCCGCCGCCGCATCGGACGCGCGGAGGGTGCCGGATTGCTCCGCACCCTCCGCATCCAACGCGACATAGGCAAAGTTAGGCATCGGCTTCTTCACGCCGCGAAATGCGGATGGCTTCCGCTGGCGTAATTTCGCCCGCTTTTACTAAAGCCCGCGCCGCGCCGGCAAGGTTGGGTTGCCGCATGAAGGCATGGCGGGCGATGACTGACTCGTCGCCTCCATTAATGATCAAACGGCGAAGGTCATCGTCCACGCGCACTGCCTCAAACACGCCAATGCGGCCCTTATAGCCGGTGTTGTTGCACGCATCGCATCCCTTGGCCGCGAACACGGCGGTGCCCTTGTCAAAGCCCAGCAATGCCGCCTCCCCGCTGTCCGATTGCACCGGATGGCGGCATTCGGGGCACTGGCGGCGGACGAGGCGTTGCGCAATCACGGCGCGCATGGTGCTGGCCAGAAGGAACGGCTCCACCTTCATATCGCGCAATCGCGTCACCGCGCCAACGGCATCATTGGTGTGCACGGTGGAGAGCACCAGGTGGCCGGTGAGCGCCGCCTGCACCGCAATATCCGCCGTCTCCCGATCGCGGATTTCGCCGATCATCACGACATCGGGATCTTGGCGCAAAATGGCGCGCAAGCCGGCGGCGAAGGTCAGGCCGACCTTTGGGTTCACCTGTGTTTGGCCAATCCCTTCCACCGCATATTCAACGGGGTCTTCGACGGTCAGGATATTGCGGCTGCCGTCGTTGAGTTGTTTCAATGCGGCGTAGAGCGTCGTCGTTTTACCCGATCCTGTGGGGCCGGTGACAAGGATAATGCCGTTGGGTTCGCTGAGCGCGTCGGACAGGATGGCCAACGTCCCCTCACTCATGCCAAGCAGGTCGAGACCGATACCGGCGTTTTCTTTGTCAAGCAGGCGCAGCACCACGCGCTCGCCCGCTCGGCTGGGCAAAGTAGACACGCGCACGTCGATCAGTCGCCCGCCAAGGGTCAGCCCAATGCGCCCATCCTGCGGCAAGCGGCGTTCAGCAATGTCGAGGCGCGCCATGACCTTAATCCGGCTGACCAACACGGGGGCAACATTGGCGGGCATGCGCAGCCGCTCCGTCAACACGCCATCGACGCGCATGCGAACGATGAGGCCGGTCTCATAAGGTTCGATATGAATATCCGAAACACCCTGCCGCACGGCATCGGCGATGATGGAGTTAATAAGGCGGATGGCGGGCGCGTCATCGGCGCTGTCCAACAAATCCTCCGCCGTCGGAATGTCGCCCGCGATACCGTCCAGGCCGTCCCCTATCCCCATGGCTCCCGCCATCATATCCGTACTGCCCGCATCGGCATAATGGTCGGACAAGAGGCGGGCGAAATCGCCCTCACTCACCTGCGCCACATCAAACGGGCGGGCGAGGTGGCGGCGAACCTCCAGCAACGCAATCGGGTCCGCGCCCGCGCGCAAAGCCACGGCATAGCGGCCATCATCACGGCTGGTAATCAACACGCCATGTTCGCGCGCAAAAGCATAGGGTATGTCCACAGGCGCGCCATCGGGCGGCGGCACATCGGGCATAGCAATGGCTTCGGCGGCGCTGAGTGCCGGTTCGGTCGTGCTACCCAAAATCGCGGGATGGCCGACGCCAAGGCCGGGCATAGGCGGCCCATCGCCGCGTTTTCCGCGCCGCAGGTTCATGGCCGCGCCTCCACTGGTAAAGGTGCCACATTACTCGGCGGCGGAGTAAAGGGCGTAATCTCGCCATTGCGCTCCACCCGCATTGATTGCCCGCCGCCGCCATAAACTTCATCGCCGGTGCGCAGTTGGTCGACGGGCGGCCGCGCGCCCATATAATCGCGCATCAACACGTCCAGACTGGGTTCGGCCAGCGGATCGAAATCCATTTGCCCTTGCCGGAAATATCCATAGCGCCGCGCTGTCAACGCATCGGCATCGGCGCGATTGCGGATGATGGTTGGGCGGATGAAGACGACCAAGTTCGTCTTTCCCTTCGCGCGGCTTTTCGATTGGAACAACGGGCCGATGATCGGCAAATCGCCCAGCAAGGGGATTTTCTCAATTGTGCGGCGCTCATTTTCGTCGATCAGCCCGCCTATCACAACCATCTGGCCATCCTCTAACGTCAGCACGGTTTGGAACTCGCGCTTGTTGAGGACAAGGTCGGACGAACGGCTGCTCACGGGGCCAGCAACACTCGAGACTTCCTGCCGAACGTAGAGTTTAATCATGCCGGAGGAGTTCACCTGCGGGCGAACCTCCAATTGCACACCGACGTTCTGCCGGTCCACGGTGCGGAACCGGTTGTTGAGATCGCTTGATAGCGCCTCACCCGTAGTAATCGGCACCTCTTGCCCCACCATCATCCGTGCCGATTGGTTGTCTAGCACCATGATGGAGGGTGTGGACAGCACATTCGCCTCCGTATTCGTCTGCACCGCGTTCAAAATCGTGCCGAAAAATGCGCCTTTGCCAAGGTTAAACACCGCGCCCAGAAACCCACCGTTCGCGCCCAAAAGTTGCGACGCGGCGGCGTTGGTCAGGCTGTCACCCAGTGGGCTGCTTTGCGTCGTGGTGACGACATTGCCGTCGATGACGGTCGATTGCTCGGACAATTCATACGCCGCATAGGCCCCGCCAATGGTCAGAATGTTGGGCGTGGCGTTGGAATAACTCGTCGCCGCAAAGGGCGCGTCATCGCCGCCGAACAGGAATTGCAGGCCCAATTGCCGCGTGCCATCGTCGGTGAGTTCGACCACAATCG
>JBGSSR010000195.1:0-3010 GCA_041736905.1 Sphingomonadaceae bacterium
CGAAGGTTTCAGACTAATGCCTAAAGTAACCGTTGACGGACAGGAAATCGAGGTTCCCGCAGGGGCCACTGTGCTTCAGGCTTGCGAGCTGGCGGGGAAGGAAATTCCGCGTTTTTGCTATCATGAGCGGCTGTCCATTGCGGGCAATTGCCGCATGTGCCTGGTCGAAGTGAAGCCCGGACCGCCAAAGCCGCAAGCATCGTGCGCGTTGCCCGCCACCGAGGGGCAGGAAATCCGAACCGACAGCGAAATGGTCAAAAAGGCGCGCGAAGGGGTGATGGAGTTCCTGCTCATCAACCACCCGCTCGATTGCCCGATTTGTGACCAAGGCGGCGAATGTGATTTGCAGGACCAATCGGTCGCTTACGGTCGCGGCGCATCGCGCTATGACGAGAATAAGCGCGCCGTCACCGACAAATATATGGGGCCGATTGTCAAAACGACGATGACCCGCTGCATCCAATGCACCCGCTGCGTCCGCTTTGCAGAAGAAGTGTCCGGCATTGAGGAAATCGGCGCGATTGGGCGCGGTGAGAATATGCAAATCACCAGCTATCTGGAAAAGGCCATGGCGTCGGAATTGTCCGGCAACGTCGTGGACCTTTGCCCCGTCGGCGCGCTGACGTCGCGGCCCTATGCGTTCAACGCGCGGCCATGGGAATTGAAGAAAACGCTGGGCATCGACGTATCCGACGCGGTTGGCACCAACGTGCGTTTCGATGCGCGTGGCCGCGAAGTGCTGCGCATTGTGCCGCGCGTCAATGATGACGTGAACGAAGAATGGGCGAGCGATAAGACGCGCTATATAGTCGATGGCCTAACCCGCCGCCGGCTTGATAAGCCGTTCGTGCGCCGCGATGGCAAGTTGGTTCCGGCGACATGGGCGGAGGCTTTTGCGGCGATTAAGGCGGTTGGCGCGGGTTCGTCAGTCGCGGCGGTCCATGGCGATTTGCTCGATTGCGAAACGATGTTCGCGGCGAAGGCGCTTGTGTCGGCCATGGGCGGGACGTTGTTTGAGGGCCGCCAGACCGGCATGTCTTACGACACGTCGAACCTGTCGGCGGTCGCGTTCAATTCGACCATCGCGGGGATTGAGACGGCGGATGCGATTCTGCTCATCGGCACGAATTTGCGGTGGGAAGCACCGCTCATCAACACGCGCATCCGTAAGGCTGTGAAGCGCGGTGCGAAGGTGTTTGGCGTCGGGCCGGAAATCGACCTGTCCTATCCGGTCGAATGGTTGGGCAACGACCTTGCCGTTCTGAACAAACTGCCCAAGGCCGTGACCGACGCGTTTAAGGGAGCGGAACGGCCCGCGTTGCTGATTGGCGGCGGGGCGATGAAGGGTGCGCATGGCGCGGCGTTGAAACTCGCCGACACATTGGGCCTCGTCAAAGAGGGTTGGAATGGTTTCAACGCCGTTCACTTCTCGGCGGCGCGCATGGGCGGGATTATGCTTGGCTTTGCACAGCCCGGCGGTATTGCCGATATTGTCGCGGCCAAGCCGAAACTGGCGTTCTTCCTTGGCGCGGATGAGGTGGATTTCACCGCCTTTGCCGACACCGTCAAAGTGTTCGTCGGCCACCACGGCGACAAGGGCGCGGCGGCGGCGGACATCATCCTGCCCGCGGCGGCCTATACCGAGAAAAACGGCACCTATGTGAACAACGAAGGCCGCGTGCAACGCAGCCTCAAGGCTGTGTTCGCGCCGGGTGACGTGCGTGAGGATTGGTCAATTTTCCGCGCTTTGGCCGATGTGTTGGGCGTGTCCGTCGGGTTTAACAGCTTCGACGAATGCCACGCCGCGATGATTTCCGCCGTGCCCGCCTTGGGTGTTGAAGGCCTAGCGCCGATGGAATGGAACCCGCCGAAACTCGCCGATAAGGCGGAGGGCGTGATGGACAGCTATCCGATCAAGGATTTCTACCTCACCAACGCCATCGCGCGGGCCAGCCAGACGATGCAGCGGTGTTCGGCGGAATTGCTGCACGGCGACGAAATGATGGAGGCGGCGCAGTGACCGAATTACCAGTCCTTTTGCGCCGTGCGCCGAAGATATTTTATATCCTGTCGTTTCTTGTGGCAGCGGCATATTTCGGCCTGATTTATTGGGATTTGGCGTCCTCCGAGGGATTTGATCGACGTGACCCAGGGGTCCAGAAGTTGATGATCACAACACTATTTAATGCTTTGCAAGAGGCGATTTATCTCATTGGGACGGGGGCCTTGATCGACATCGCCATCCGAATTTGGGATAAAATTGACCGCAAGGAGGCGGCGCAGTGACCGAGTTTTTCCAATCCTATATGGGCTATGGCTGGGGCTGGTTCACTGCGAACTTGATTGCCATTTTGGCGATTGCATTTCCGTTGATGCTGGCCGTTGCGATGCTGATTTATGCCGAGCGTAAGTTCTGGGCGGCGTTCGCGCTGCGTAAGGGGCCAAATGTCGTCGGGCCGTTTGGTTTGCTGCAAAGCTTTGCCGATGGCTTGAAGGTGTTCTTGCAGGAAACCATCATCCCCAGCGCGTCGAACCGCGGCCTGTTCCTGATCGCGCCGATTATCACCTTTACGGTGGCTTTGATGGCGTGGGCGGTGATCCCGTTCGGGACGCAGATGATGGTCGCCGACATCAACGTCGGCCTGCTCTACATCCTCGCGATTTCGTCGTTGGGCGTGTATGGCATCATCATCGCCGGTTGGGCGTCGAACTCAAAATACCCGTTTTTCAGCGCCATGCGCGCGGCGGCGCAGATGATTTCGTATGAAGTCTCCTTCGGCTTCATCATCATTTGCGTGGTGCTTTATGCGGGCACATTCAACATTGGCGATATCGTGGAGGCGCAGAAAGGGTTCGGCTTTGGATTCATAAATGCCAATGCCTTCAACCTTTTGCTGTTCCCCGCCGCCGTTATGTTCCTGATCAGCTCGATGGCCGAAACCGCCCGCACCCCGTTCGATTTGACCGAGGCGGAGAGCGAGTTGGTCGCGGGCTATCAGACCGAATATAG
>JBGSSR010000197.1:0-4313 GCA_041736905.1 Sphingomonadaceae bacterium
CCGGCGGCGGCGCGGGCATCGATGGCCGGATTTTTCACGCGGGTGACGCTGGGCCGACCGCATGTGACGCTTAAACTTGCCACCTCCTTGGACGGGCAAATCGCTTTGGTTAGCGGGGAAAGCCGCTGGATCACTGGCGAACGAGCGCGGGCGCACACGCATATGGAGCGAACATGGGCGGATGCGATATTGGTCGGCAGCGGGACGTTAAGGGCGGACAATCCGGCTTTGGATGTGCGATTGGAAGGGTTGGAGAACCGCTCACCCCGGCGCGTCGTTCTCACCCGTCATCCCGCACCAGACGGATGGACCAAGATCACCGCGCCCGAAGCCATCGCCACCTTGCCCGCCAACTGGTTGTTGGTGGAGGGCGGCGCGGAGACGGCGGCGGCGTTCCTGAAAGCGGGGTTGGTCGACCGACTGCTGCTCTATCGCGCGCCGATCCTGTTGGGTCGCGGCAAAACGGCTTTAGGCGACATCGGTCTATCCGACTTATCCGCCGCGCATGGGCGCTGGCGGCTGACCGACACGCGGATGCTGGGACCAGACCGGATGGAATGCTATGAAGGCGTGGCGCCATGACGCTGGACCGGCTTTCTAAATACGTCCTGCTAGACGACGCGCGCGCGCATAAGGCAGTGCCTGCGCGGCTGTACCGTGACCCAGTGGCCGAGGTGATGGCGGAGAGCGTCGCCGATGTGCCCGCCCTACTCGCTTCGTTGCGTCAGGCGCAAAACGACGGCCTGCACGCGGCGGGGTATTTGCATTACGCCGCCGGATATGCGTTGGAGCCAAGGTTGGCCCCTTTGGCCGCTCAGGAAACGGGACGCGTTGCATGGTTCGGCCTTTACGAAACCTATGACAGCGTTGATCCCGATGTCGTCCCCGCCTTGCTGCCCGACCCGCGTGGGGCGTATTTGGGGCCGATTGCGCCGGACCTGTCACCGCAGGAATACGTTGCGAAAATCGCCCGATTGCTGGAGTATATCAACGCGGGCGATATTTATCAGGCGAACATGACGTTTCGGGCGGAGGCGCTTGCCCATGGTCATCCGGCGGCGCTTTATGCCCGCATTCGGCCACGAGCAGGCGCGGGCTATGGCGGATTGATCGACGACGGCGAACGGCAGATTTTGTCCTTCTCGCCTGAACTTTTCTTCGCGTTGAAGGATGGCCGCCTGACCACCAAGCCGATGAAGGGCACGGCGCGGCGCTTGGCGGACGAAGGCGCGGATGCGGCGGCGCGGGCGCATTTGCAATCCGACCCGAAACAGCGCGCCGAAAATCTGATGATTGTCGATTTGCTCCGCAACGACCTGTCGCGGATTGCCAAGCCCGGCAGTGTGCAGGTGCCCGACCTGTTCACAATCGAAAGCTATCCCACCGTACATCAAATGGTCAGCACCGTGACCGGCGAGTTGGCGGACGGCATGGACGCGGTGGATGCGCTCACCGCGCTGTTCCCTTGTGGATCGATTACGGGCGCGCCGAAAATCCGCGCGATGGAGATTATCGCGGAGTTGGAGGACAGCGCGCGCGGCCCTTATTGCGGGGCGATTGGGCGGATTGACCCCAATGGTGACGCGGCATTCAATGTCGCCATCCGCACATTGTGGCCCGCTTCGTCCAGCGACGATACACGGCTTTACCAAAAGACATTTTGCCTTGGCCTCGGTTCCGGCATAGTGGCGGATAGTGCGGCGCCATCGGAATGGGCCGAATGTTTGGACAAGGGGGCGTTTGCAAAAATGGACGGGGCAGAACATGGGGCGCCGGTGGACCTCATCGAAACCATGCGCTTTGAACCGGCCGATGGCCTTATCCGGTTGGAGGGGCATTTGGGCCGTATGAAGGACAGCGCCCGCGCATTGGGCTATGAATTCGACCGCCATTTTGCGCGCAACGCTTTGCACGCCGCGTGTTTTCATATCGATGCGCCCGCCAAAGTGCGGTTGATGGTCAGCCGATTGGGCAACCATGCGATTGAAATTGCGCCTTTGCCATTATCGAAAGCCGACGATGTGTACGAAGTCGTGCTTGTCCCCCTGCCCGTCGAAAACCACGATTACCGCCTGTCGCATAAGACCAGCGACCGCGCATTCTACGACGATGCGCGGCGCGAAGCGGCCGCCGATGAAGTGGTGTTCGTGACCGAGGACGGATTCCTGACCGAGGGTAGCTTTACCAACGTGTTTGTGGAACGGGGCGGCGTGCTGCTCACTCCGCCATTGGCGCACGGGCTCTTGCCCGGCGTCTTGCGTGCTGAATTGCTGGCCGATGGGCGGGCCAAGGAGGCGTCGTTGACGGCGGCGGATTTGGCGGACGGTTTCTATCTTGGCAATTCCTTGCGCGGCCTGCTACCGGCGCGGCTTGCTGATTAAGGAACCCACATGACCCGATTGTCGCCCGCGCTTGACCGCTTCGCCCCCTCGCCCACCCTCGCCATGACGCAACGGGTCGGCGAGTTGAAACGCGCCGGTGTGGACATCATCGGCCTGTCTGCGGGCGAACCGGACTTTCCTACCGAACCGCACGTCATCGATGCCGCATTCCGCGCGATGCAAAATGGCGAGACGCGCTATACCGATGTCGATGGCACGCCCGCGCTTAAGCAGGCAGTGGCGGATAAGTTCCGGCGGGACAATAACCTCACTTACGCGCTGTCCGAAATCAGCATCGGGGCAGGCGGCAAGCAGGTGTTGTTCAACGCCCTCGTCGCCACATTAAACGCAGGTGAAGAAGTGCTCATCCCCGCGCCTTATTGGGTTAGCTACCCCGATATTGTGCGTTATGCGGATGGCGTGCCGGTGATTTTGCCCACAAACAGCGCGGGCGGATACCGCATCACTCCGGAGCAGTTGGCGGCGGCGATAACGCCGAAAACGCGCTGGCTGGTCCTGAACAACCCAGGCAATCCGTCTGGTGCAGGATACGACGCCGACCAATTGCGCGCAGTCGGCGAAGTGCTGCTCGCGCATCCCCATGTCATGGTGCTCAGCGACGATATGTACGAACATATCTGGTTCCGCAAAGCGCCCTATGCGACGATGGCGGAGGTGGTGCCGGACCTGAAAGACCGCACGCTCACCCTCAACGGCGTATCTAAAGCGCACGCGATGACCGGATGGCGCATTGGTTTTGCGGGCGGGCCGGAGTGGCTGGTGAAAGCTATGGCGAAATTGCAGTCGCAGAGCAGCGGAAACCCATGTTCGATCGCACAAGCGGCGGCGGTGGCGGCATTGAACGGGCCGCAGGACCATTTGGCCGAACATAATGCAAAGTTCCGCGACCGGCGTGACCTCATCGTCGCCATGTTGAACGATACACCGGGGTTGACGTGTCCTGTTCCCGATGGTGCGTTCTATGTCTTCCCCGATGCCACCGGCCTGATCGGCGCGGTTAAGCCCGACGGCGGGGTGATTGCGGACGATTGGGCTTTGTGCGATTATCTGCTGGAACGGGGCCGTGTGGCGGCGGTCGCGGGTAGCGCTTTTGGCCATGCAGGCGCATTCCGTATCAGCTACGCAGTGTCCCGCGACACGTTGCGCGAAGCAGCACGGCGGATTCAGGACGCGGTGGCGGACCTCAATTTCTGATTACCGCCCAAAAATCACTGCAACGTCGGCCGCTCATCGCCGCCATCCGCCTGCCGCGAAAAGAAGCTGAGCAATTGGCATAATAACTCCGCCCGCTCATCCAATCCGCGGGTTTCCAGTAAAGCCTGCTTCGCCGCCACGTCAAAGGGCGCAATCTGCGCGATGGCGTTGACCAAATTGGTATCGTCCAGTTTCTGCACCCCGTCCCAATCGACGGCATAGCCCAAAGCATCGGCATAGGCCCGCGATTCCTGCTCCACCGCGGCGCGCATGATGGAGGGTAGGCTTTCGTCCTCCGCCGGTTCGTCCCAGAACGCGACCTCTGCCTGCCGGAAGGGCGTTGCCACCTCCAACTCGCGCACGACCTTAAAACGCGCCACGCCCTCAAGCATCAGGTTAAAGCGCCCGTCCTCCATCGCCTCAATATTCGCCATCCGCCCGACGCAACCGATTTGAAAAAGCGGCGGCGGCGCGTCGGGCGTTTCCGGCGGGCCGCTGGGTTGGATCATACCAATGCGTTGGTCACGCGCCATCGCCTCGGCCACCATGGCGCGATAGCGCGGCTCAAAAATATGCAGCGGCAATTGCATCCCGGGAAACAGGATGGCGCCGGGCAGCGGGAACAGGGCGATGCGGCGGACGTTCATAGGCTTATCCAAATAAAGCGGCGGACAAGCGCCGCCGTGTCGCCGCGACCCATGGGTCGGTGATGCCGAT
>JBGSSR010000202.1:0-3670 GCA_041736905.1 Sphingomonadaceae bacterium
CCAAGCCTACCTATCCTTCTCCCAAACTAGAGAAGGGCTAAAACCCCATCCATAAACCCATTGCCCGCCGCGCTTTGCTCCCCTAAAGCCTTGGCCCATGAGCGAACCAAAAGATTTCAAAGACACCGTCTTTCTGCCCACCACCGATTTCCCCATGCGCGCCGGATTGCCGCAGAAGGAGCCGACGATTCTGGCCAAGTGGCAGGCGGATGACCAATACCGGCAACTGCGCGAGGCGCGGAAGGATGCGGCTACGCAATTCATCCTGGACGACGGCCCGCCCTATGCCAATGGCGACATCCATGTCGGCCATGCATTGAACCATATCCTCAAAGACATGGTGTGCCGCACGCAAAGCCTGCTGGGCAAAGACGCGCCTTATGTCCCCGGCTGGGACTGCCACGGCCTGCCCATTGAGTGGAAGGTTGAGGAACAATATCGCAAGAAAAAGCGCAACAAGGATGAGGTTCCGGTCAAGGAATTCCGCGCCGAATGCCGCGCCTATGCCCAAAATTGGGTGAATGTGCAGCGCGAGCAATTGAAACGGCTGGGCGTGTTGGGCGATTGGGATAATCCCTATCTGACCATGGATTTTCAGGCGGAAAGCACGATTGTTGCCGAACTGCTGAAATTCGCCGAGAGCGGCCAACTCTATCGCGGTGCCAAGCCGGTGATGTGGTCGCCGGTCGAAAAAACCGCGCTGGCCGAGGCCGAAGTGGAATATGAGGACATCACCTCAACGCAGATTGATGTGGCGTTTGAGATTGTGGAGTCGCCGATTGCCGAACTGGTCGGCGCGCACGCGGTGATCTGGACCACGACGCCGTGGACGATTCCGGTCAATCAGGCGATCGCTTATGGGCCGGATGTTGAGTATGTTCACATTCGCTTGACTGGTGGAATGCAGACTTCCGGCACAGCGGGAGATTGGGGTCAGCTACTCTTCGGCAGAGGTGTGGTTGTCGCTAAGAAACTGTTCGCAGACTTGTTTAGCCGAATGTATATTTCTGGGACGACGATTGATGTGCTTTGGCAAGGTAAAGGCTCCGACCTAGCCGGAACCATCGCCCGCCACCCGATGCACCATCTGGGCGGTTTTTACGCCAACCCCCGCCCGTTCCTGCCCGGTGATTTTGTTACAACGGACAGCGGCACCGGCCTTGTCCATATGTCCCCCGACCATGGTGAGGAGGACTTTGACCTGTGTACGGCACATGGCATCAACCCCGTGTTCGCGGTGGAGGGCGATGGCCGCTACCGCGACGATTGGGCGTGGCTGGGCGCCGCCGACGAACGGCGGGGCAGCGTCATCAACCCCAAATTCAACGCGCCGGATGGCCCGATTTGCAGCGACCTGCGCGAAGCCGGCGCGCTCCTCGCCGCGTCCGCCGATTATAAGCACAGCTACCCGCACAGTTGGCGCTCCAAAGCGAAAGTCATCTACCGCTGCACCCCGCAATGGTTCGTGCCGATGGATAAGCCCATCGAGGGGCGCGACGCGACACTGCGCCAAACCGCGGTTCAGGCCATCGCCGACACCCGCTGGGTCCCTGAAAAGGGACGCAACCGCATCGGCGCGATGGCGGAGGGACGGCCCGATTGGGTGCTCAGCCGCCAACGCGCTTGGGGCGTGCCGATCACTTTGTTCGTGAACCGCAAAACCGGCGAGTATCTCAACGATCCGGCGGTCAACGCGCGCATCATCGCCGCCGCCGCCGCCGAGGGCGTGGACGCATGGGACGACGAACGGGCGCAGGATTACCTCGGCGCGGAGTATGACGCCGCCGATTATGAGCGCGTCACCGACATCCTCGACGTGTGGTTCGACAGCGGATGTACGCACGTGTTCACGCTGGAAAGCGGGCGCTGGCCCGACCTCGTCCGCCGCGATGGCGGGACGCATAGCGCAGATTTGTATCTGGAAGGCAGCGACCAACATCGCGGCTGGTTCCAATCTAGCCTGTTGCAAAGCTGCGCCACGCGGGGGCAGGCACCGTATAAGGCGGTGCTGACCCACGGCTTCACCATGGACCAAAAGGGCCTGAAAATGTCCAAATCCATGGGCAACACCGTGGACCCGCTGAAGGTCATGGAAACCTATGGCGCGGACATCGTGCGGCTTTGGGCGCTCAGCGTGGACTATACCGAGGACCACCGGATTGGCGATGAAATCCTGAAAGGCGTGTCGGACCAATATCGCAAATTGCGTAATACTTTCCGGTATTTATTGGGCGCTCTGGGCGGGTTTAGCGACGATGAGAAGGTCGCGGTGGAAGCGATGCCGGAACTGGAGCGGTATGTCTTGCACCTGCTCGCCGAGTTGGATGCGAAGTTGCGCGTGTGCGTCGATGATTTTGATTTCAACACCTACACGCGGTTGCTCAGCGAGTTTTGTAATGAGGATTTGAGTGCGTTCTTCTTCGATATTCGCAAGGATACGCTCTATTGCGAGGTGAACCCCGCGAGCGGGTATCAAACCCACAAACGCCGCGCATACAGGACGGTTTTGGACGTGCTGTTCCACGCGCTGGTCCGCTACGCCGCGCCAGTGTTGGTGTTTACCAGCGAAGAGGTTTGGACGAGCCGCTTTGGGGCGGATGCGGGGAGCGTGCATTTGGCGGAGTGGCCGGAGTTGCAGCCAGTGGATATAAACAACAACCGCTGGGAATTGCTGCGATACCTACGTGGGGTAGTGAATGAGACTATCGAGCCATTGAGGCGATCGAAAGAAGTTGGTTCAGGCTTAGCGGCTTCGGTTGAACTTTTTGCTATTAACGGAGCAGAAGAGCGTTTGGAGGGATTGGATTTGCAAGAGCTGTTCATGACCGCAAACTGTGAACTGCGTGTAAAATCAGATGACGAGGGCATTGCAACGCACGCCGTTGCGGAGCCCACCACCCACCACAAATGCGGCCGCTGCTGGCGTCATTTGCCCGAGGTGACCACCGACGGCGACCTCTGCAACCGTTGCGACACTGTTCTTAATGATGGCAAGGAATCCTAAGCCATGACCACGAACCACCGCGCCTTCGGCCTCACCATCGCGGCGATCATCCTGATCCTCGATCAGATCAGCAAATACGCGATGATCGTCCCCCTCGCGCTCGAAGAAAAAAGGCACATCAACCTGCTGCCCTTTTTCGATTTCACATGGGCGGAAAATCGCGGGGTCAGCATGGGGATGCTCACCGCCAGCACCGATACGCAGCGCTGGCTGCTCGTCGCGATGACCGGCGCATTGGCGCTGGGCGTGTTTGTTTGGCTTTGGCGGGAAAAGGCGCGCGGCGATGTGCTGGGCTTTGCCCTCGTGCTGGGCGGAGCGTTGGGCAATATCATCGACCGCGTGCGATACGGCTATGTCGTGGACTTCCTTGACCTGCATTTTGGCTCGTTTCGTCCCTTTTTCATTTTCAACGTCGCGGATGCCGCGATAACCTTTGGCGTGTTGATATTGCTTGCCCGCGCGTTGCTTATCGGCGACAAGAGCCAAGAAACGGAGAATTCGGATGCGTAAATTTCAGGCGTTAGTATTGGCCACCATCGCGGCGGGAGCGCTTGGCGCGTGCAGCGGCGGAGGAAGCATCCTTGGCGGCGGCACCGACCCGATGGCGACCTCGCGCCAAGTTGCATTGGTCCTGCCGCCCGATTTCGCTGCAACGCCGCCACCTGC
>JBGSSR010000261.1:0-1919 GCA_041736905.1 Sphingomonadaceae bacterium
GCCAAAACGGCGGCGGCGCGGATGCGGGGCTTTGCCGCATCGGGCGCGTTTGCGGGGCCGTATCTGGCGGATCAGCTTATCCTGCCCTTCGCGCTGGCGGGCGGCGGCGGGTTTACGACGGTCAAATTGAGCCAGCACACCCGCACCGCGATGGATATCGTCACCCGCTTCACCGGCGCGCATTTCACCGTGACCGATCAGGATGACGGCGCGCATCATATCGCGGTGAGCGCGGGTTAAGCGATGCGGTGCAATACTATGTGATGAACGGCGCGTTAGGGTAAACACTGCCCTAACGCGCTGACTTTTTTGTAAAAAATGCCGACGATAATAAGAATTTCTTTAGGCTGAATCCCTATACCGCATGGCAAAGGAGTTTTTGCCATGCCAGTTTTCCGCGGAACCACCGCCAATGACACCCTAATCGGGACCGAAGACCGCGATACGCTTTACGGTTATGAAGGCGACGACCGTTTAGAAGGCGGTGCGGGCAATGATCGGTTGGTTGGGGGTGCGGGGCAGAACACCTTGGTTGGCGGCCTTGGCGATGATGTTTATATCGTTGAGGGCGACGGCGACTTTATCGTCGAAGAACAAGGCGGCGGACACGACCGCGTGTATTGGATGCCTGTATTAGGTGCAGATTCTGGCGAGCACTCTACCTTACCCTTTGTGGAGACAATCTATATCGTTCGCAATGATGCCATCGTCGATCCCCAAAATGGGGAATATTACGTTTATGATAGAGGAATACCATCCTACGAAGGCGGAGACCACGTTGTTTTCGGAAGTGATCAGGCCGACATTTTTGCGTGGACCAATGGCCGCGACTTCTTTTACGGTAGCGACGGCGATGATATCGTTGAGTTCACGTCTGACGCGGGAAGAAGGCCGGGCTATGATCATCTTCGATATTTCGGAGGATTGGGCGAGGATCAATTGTACGTCAGCAGCTGGCTTGCAATCGCTCTAAATTGGGGAGAAACCTCGGCCGATCCTCTAGTGTACTTCAATGGTGGCGCGGGAACGGACTACATCCGTTTCTCCCCCCAAATTGAAATACACGCGCCAACGACCATCAATTTTCGGTTGATTGACATCGAATGGATAAGTCTCAACAACATTTCGTTCCTGTATGAGCGTCCCAGAACCGACCCCACGCCCTTTGACCTGACGGTATCCTTCTCCACCTCCGTCACCGATGGCGGTGTGGAGGGGCCGTTGGACATGAGCTACGACGTGCGTGATCTCTCCCACAACCTGCAACTCGGTTCGACCCACGACCACATCTATATCGTGGGCCTCGATTATCGAAGCGATTGGCCGGATGGACAATTTGTCGTCAACACCGGCGCGGGCAACGACTATGTGCAATTCGAAGCTTATGGCAGAAACGCTATCTCCACCCCCGAAGTCACCTTGTCCATCCAATTGGGCGCGGGCAATGATATGGCCAATTCCGAAGGCGACCGTGTCACCATATCCGGCGGCGGGGGCGTGGATTATATTGAGGTCACCGGCTCCGACAACACCCTATCCGGCGGCACCGGCGATGATGAAATCCGCGTGGTATCGGGTCTCAACAATATACTGTCCGGCGGCACAGGCAATGATGTTCTGACCGCTGGCGAAGGCGACGACCAACTCTATGGCGGCGCAGGCGATGACATCATCATGGCGGGCGACGTTGATGATATGATCTACGGCGGCGCGGGCGCAGACCAAATGAGCGGCGGGGCAGGCGCGGACCGGTTTGTGTTCCTGAAACCCGATTTGGGCGCGACCGACAGCATTACCGACTTTTTCGGCGAAGAGGGCGACATCATCGATCTGCGTGCGCTTGCACCTGGCGTGCTGGCGTGGCGCGGCGATTTGGCCTTCACCGGCACCGCTGCCGAAGTGCGCGTGACCGATGGCCT
>JBGSSR010000271.1:0-4025 GCA_041736905.1 Sphingomonadaceae bacterium
ATGGTCCCACCGATGCGCCGCGCCGATCCGCGCTGGCACCTTTGGTGTCCGAAGGACTGGCCGCCGCGCGGTGGGATAAAAGGGCGGGGGAGGCGGATGCCATCCCCAGTTTTCTGCCATCGGGGCTTTCGGTCGTGTTGGAGGCGGGCGATGCCATCGAGCCGTGGATGGCTATGCAACCCGACGCGGCAGCACGGCGGGCGATGCATATTGGCTTCGATGACTTCGACGCTTTTCTGAAGGCAATGCGCGACGGCGTGGGGATTAAAATCGATGTCCATCCCGGCACAGCGCAAAGCGCATGGGACCGGATTGAGCATCACGTCCTTGCGCATTGGGCCAATGTGCAGCGTTCGCCAAAAGACACGCCGATGGTTCCGCCCTTCATTGTGGCGCTCCGGTGCCTATTGGCGGAACTCATCGACCCAGAGGCGCAGGCGACAGGACGGATTAGCGCTCGGTTTGTTTAAGCGTGTTTGCGCACAAATTGGAGGATGGCGCCAAGCGCCTCTGCTTCATCCAACATCGGCGCATGGCCCCTGTTTGGCACAGTCACGGCGGTGAAATCGCCCGTGTGCCGCACCGCCATTTGCGCCAAAATCTCGGGCGATAGCAAATCGCTATGCGCGCCGCGAATGGCAAGCACGGGAATGTCACCCATGGCGTCCCACGCGGGCCACAAATCGGGGGGAACAGCGGTTAAGTCGCCATCCTGCATGCCCGCCGCAATCGCCTTGTCATAGGAGAGGAACGGCACGCCATCGGCGTCCTCTCGGTAGGTCCGGCGGGCAAAGGCCATCCAATCGTCCTGCCCATAATCGGGGAAAGCAACGCCGTTGATGGCCGCCGCAGCCTGTGCCGCGCTATCCCAATCGGAGGCAGGAGCACCGCCGCCGCCAACATAGGATTGAATGCGGCGGATACCAGCCATATCGACCTCTGGCCCGACATCGTTGAGCACAATGGCGGTGAGGCGACCCGGCATCATTTGCGTCATTACCATCGCCATCAATCCGCCCATTGACGTGCCAATAGCAACCGCTTTTTCGATGCCAAGGCCATCGAGCAATACGCCCATATCGGCGGCGTAGATGACGGGGTTGTAATTGGCCGGATCGCCGTCATAGTCCGACAATCCGCGCCCACGTTGGTCCGCGACAATAAGGCGATAGTCGCCAACCAAATGCGCCACCAATGGCTCGAAATCGGCGCTGTTGCGTGTGAGGCCGTGCATGAGGAGCAATGGCGTTTTATCTGTATCGCAAGCATAATCGCGCGCAAACAGCGTCAACCGGCCGTCGGCGCTTTTGTAAAAATGGTCCGTATAATCGGCCATGCCTAACCCTTCCGTTAGAAACAAAACGCCCGCTTATGCAGACCATAAGCGGGCGCGTTGGTAAGTCTATCAGAAGTTGAAACCGGCGCTCAAAGTCACCGTGCGGGGCGGGCCGTAAAACGCGATGATCGAGTTGCCGAACAACGCACCGGGGAAGGCATAGCCGCCGATCTTATATTCTTCATCGGTCAGGTTACGCCCATGCAGGCCCAGGTTGAACCGGCCATCGCCGCTGGTCCAATTCACGCTGGCATCGACGAGCACATAGCCGTCTTGGTCCAGCAACGGGTTGTTGATTTCAAACTGCTGCGAGTCCGACCGCATCGACACCGATGGGGCCAGCGACAGGCGGCCACCGGCGAGTTCTGCGGACAAAACGGGCGAGAACGACACGGTGAATTCCGGCGTGTTTTGGAACCCGCGTTGATCGGACACGTCGATGTTGGTTTGCGTTACTGGATCAAAGGTGATGAACCGTTTGAACTTCGCATCGGTATAACCCAGCGCCAAGTTTAGGCTCAAATTGTCCGATGGCACAGCGCGGATTTCAAGCTCTGCGCCCTTAATCTTCGAATCGCCGACATTGTCAACGAAGCTGGCAACGCCAACCAATGGCGCGGCGTAGGGAACCTGCGTCGTAATTTGCTGCCCGCTATAATCCGAATAGAACAATGCGCCGTTGATGAACAATGTGTTGTCCAACAGGGATGTTTTGAAGCCCAATTCATAGGCGTCCACTTTCTCCGGCGCATAGCCGTTGACAGTGGTTGGCGTGAACACCGCGTCACCGCGCATGTCGAAACCACCGGCCTTAAAGCCCTTTGAATAGGACGCATACATCGTCAGATCATCGGATGGCATCCAGCTTACCGAAACGCGCGGGGTAAATTGCTCATCGGTGCGGCTGTTGGTGTAATTGGTGCGGATCAGGCCGGGGACAGCGGCGGCATTGCCAAACTCTGGGCTGCGGATGCCGGTGAAGTTTTGGCGATACACGGTGCCGGTGCGTTTATCCGAGGTATAACGCGCGCCAACCGATAGCTTCAATTGGTCCGAAATGTCGAAATTGACATCGCCGAACACCGCGATGCTCTTCGTTTTCACTTCGCCCGAGGTCAGGATGGTGAGGTTGGCAAGGCCGAGGACGGTGTCAAATGCCCCTGCCGCCTTTGAGTCGAGGTAATAGACACCCAACACGCCTTGGACGCTGCCCGCATCGACCAGCAATTGCACTTCTTGGCTGAATTGATTGTCTTTGTAATAGGCTGGCACGTCCAACACAGGACCAGCGGTGTTGTCGAAATCGATTACCGTTTGCGTGTCGCCTTCGCGGTAGGCAGTGATGCTTTTCACAGTCAGGGCATCGGACAGGCCTATTTCCAAGGTGGCCGAAACGCCCTTCGTCTCGACGCTGTTTTCATCACCGACACCGGCATTGGTGTCGTAAATGTCTGCTGGCGGGTTGAAGGCAGCAACGCCGCTGTTGCCTGTGACGCGGTGGCCGTGGCGTGGGTTGGAATCATCCTTGGTATAGTCACCGGCAAGGCGGAAAAAGACGTTATCAGACGGCGCAAATTCGACGCTCAACCGGCCGGCGATCACGTCCTTGTTATAATGTTCCGCGCCGGTGTTCAGGTTGGTGCCAAATCCATCGCGGGTATAGCGCGCCACTGCGCCGCCGATGGAGATGCTATCCGAAACGGGCAGGGTGATTTGGCCGACGAGGTCGAGTTGGTTATAGCTACCATACGCAACCTTGACCTTACCGCCGAAGTCATTGCCTAATTTCTTGGTCACATATTTGACTGCGCCGCCGACCGAGTTACGGCCATAGAGCGTGCCTTGTGGACCGCGCAGGACTTCGATGCGCCCTACGTCGAAAATGTCGAGCACGGCGCCTTGCGGGCGGGCGATGTAGACATCATCGACATAGATGCCGACGCCGGGTTCAAAGCCCCAGAGCGGATCCTGCTGACCCACGCCGCGGATGAATCCGATGAGGGTGGAGTTCGACCCGCGCGCGATTTGCATCGTCATGTTGGGCGCCTTTTGTTGCAAAGCCGTCAAATCGACCGCGCCGGTGGCTTCCAATTCGTCGCCCGATATGGCGGTGACGGAGATGGGCACGTCTTGCAAATTTTCCTCGCGGCGGCGCGCGGTGACGACGATTTCGCCGTTCGCTTCGCCTTCTTCAGCGGCGGCAGGCGCGTCTTGCGCAGCGGCAGGCGCGGCGATGGCAAGGCCGGATAGGAGTGCAGAGGTAAGGGCAAGGTGGCTTGCGGTGCGCAGCAGTTTCATCGGGACATCCTCTCGATTTTCGTGGGCGACGGGGTTTGTCCCCATCTTCAAACTAGCATCTAGTGAAACATGAACCATGTTTCAACTTTAATTATCTTGCCAGCGCGCACTTCCCCATTTAGCTGTGCCTTTATGGCAACAGACCCAATCTCCTCCCCCGACGATAAAAGCCCACGCACCGCGCGGGGGCGGGCGACGCAGCGCAAATTGCTGGACGCCGCCGCGATAGAGTTTGGCGAGAAGGGCTTTCACGAGGCCTCAATCAGCTCGATTACGCAACGCGCGGGCACGGCACTGGGCAGTTTCTACACCTATTTTGAATCCAAAGAGGCGCTGTTCCGCGCTCTGGTCCGCGATATGTCGGCACAAGTCGGCGGCGCGGCGGCGGCGG
>JBGSSR010000294.1:0-4198 GCA_041736905.1 Sphingomonadaceae bacterium
GCGTCTTCGGTCAAATCATAAGGGAAGCCGAAGGTGTCGTAGAGTTTGAACGCAGTCGCGCCGGGGAGCGTGTCGCCCTCGGCCAAGTCGCCGGTTGCTTCCTCTAACAGCTTCAAACCATTGGCCAATGTGCGGCGGAATTGGTGTTCCTCGCGCTCCAATGTTTCTTGTATAAGCGCCTGCGCGCGGATGAGGTCGGGGTAAGCCGCCCCCATTTCGGCAGTCAGCGCAGGGACAAGACGGTGCATCAACGGCTGGCTTGCGCCCAACAAATGCGCGTGCCGCATGGCGCGGCGCATGATGCGGCGCAGCACGTATCCGCGTCCTTCGTTCGACGGCAAAACCCCGTCTGCCAGCAGGAAACTGGTCGAGCGCAGGTGGTCGGCGATCACACGATGGCTGGCTTTTTGGTCACCCTCGGCGCGGGTGCCGGTCAGGTCTTCCGACGCGGCAATCAACGCCTTGAACGTGTCGGTGTCGTAATTGTCGGGAACGCCCTGCATCACGGCGGCGATGCGTTCCAGCCCCATGCCGGTGTCGATGGACGGGCGTGGTAAGTCGCGGACGATTTCGTTGTCCTCTTGCTCATGTTGCATGAACACGAGGTTCCAGATTTCGACGTAGCGGTCGCCATCTTCCTCCGGCGATCCTGGTGGGCCGCCCCAAATATGGTCGCCATGGTCGTAGAAAATCTCGCTGCACGGACCACAAGGACCATTTTCGCCCATCGCCCAGAAATTGTCCTTCGTCGCGATGCGAATGATGCGGTCATCGGACAGTCCCGCGATTTTTTGCCACAATCGGTGCGCTTCATCATCGGTGTGGTAGACCGTGACGGTCAAGCGGTCCTTATTGAGTCCCCATTCTTTAGTCAGCAATTCCCATGCGTGGGTGATCGCCTGTTCTTTGAAATAATCGCCAAAGCTGAAATTGCCGAGCATTTCGAAGAAGGTATGGTGCCGCGCGGTGTAGCCGACGTTGTCGAGATCGTTATGCTTCCCGCCAGCGCGCACACTTTTCTGGCTGCTGGTCGCGCGTTTGTAGTCGCGCGTTTCAAGGCCAGTGAACACATTCTTAAATGGCACCATGCCCGAATTAACGAACATGAGCGTCGGGTCGTTGTACGGAACCAACGGCGCGGACGGCACAACCTCATGGTCACGCGAGCCAAAAAATTCCAGGAAAGAGCGGCGAATATCGTTGGTAGAAGTCATGCCAAGCGACTTAAGCGAGGCATGACGCAGTGACAAGAGGGTTCGTGCTGTCAGACTTATCGGTATAGTTGGTCAATTCTGCCTGCCTTTTGGTTGTTTTGCCGCCCTATTGGCGACATCACTCCACCCGTAACACGTTCGCCGCAGGATTTGGCCCGCCCCGGGGTGGCGGGGGCGGGCCAAGGTTTGGACCGACAGGCAAGCGGCCCAAACAAATGGCCCCGCGCGGTCTGCTTTATACAGATACGCGGAGCCAAATTTGGTTTGCCATACGCGGTGCAGTCACCCCGCCAGCGCCTTATTCGTCGGCGGCACCATCGTCGGCGTCGCTGTCGGGGCCGACCATCATTTCTTCGGCAACCTTATCGGTTTGCGCGCGAATGGCAGTCTCAATGCGGTTCAGGATTTCCGGATTTTCGCGCAGGAAGGTTTTGGAATTCTCACGGCCCTGGCCGATGCGGATGGAATCGTAGCTGAACCAAGCGCCGGCCTTTTCAACGATGCCGGCCTTCACGCCCAAATCGATGATTTCACCGATTTTGGAGATGCCCTCGCCATACATGATATCGAATTCAACTTGTTTGAAGGGCGGTGCAACCTTGTTCTTCACAACCTTCACGCGGGTGGCGTTGCCCACGACTTCATCACGGTCCTTAATCGCGCCGGTGCGGCGAATGTCGAGACGAACGCTGGCATAAAATTTCAGCGCATTGCCGCCAGTCGTGGTTTCGGGGTTGCCGTACATCACGCCGATTTTCATGCGCAATTGGTTGATGAAGATCACCATGCACTTCGAACGGTTAATCGAACCGGTCAGTTTGCGCAAAGATTGGCTCATCAATCGGGCTTGCAGGCCGACGTGCGTGTCGCCCATTTCGCCTTCAATTTCCGCACGCGGAACAAGGGCCGCGACCGAGTCGATAACCAACACGTCGATGGCGTTAGAGCGCACCAAAGTATCGACGATTTCCAAGGCTTGTTCGCCGGTATCGGGTTGCGAGACGATCAGGTTGTCGATGTCCACACCCAATTTCTTCGCATAAACGGGGTCAAGCGCGTGTTCCGCGTCAATGAAAGCCGCCGTGCCGCCGCCCTTTTGCGCTTCTGCAATCACATGCAGCGCCAGCGTGGTTTTGCCCGAGCTTTCGGGGCCGTAGACTTCGACAATCCGACCCTTAGGCAGGCCGCCGATGCCAAGCGCAATGTCGAGGCCCAAGGAACCCGTCGAAATCGATTCGACATTCATTGTCTCTTTGCTGCCCAGCCGCATGGCCGAGCCCTTGCCGAATGCGCGGTCGATTTGCGCCAGCGCGGCCTCCAATGCCTTTTCTCTATCCATATCGCGTGCCTGTCCGTTTTCTTTGATGAGCTTTAAATTCGCCGCCATGGTCTGTCCCCTTTTGCCAAAGAAATCCACCCCCTATCGGAGCAGAAGATGAGGACGATGGAGCCACCCCGTCGCGCCTCATGGAAACGGTGTACCAGCTTTGTTCCGGTAGAACAAGTAAGGAACGAAAATAATTTCTCAGTCGCCCTCTGGCCCCAATTCGGGGTCCAAATCGCGGGGCCGGATGAAGCGCAAAAGCCGCGCTTTTCTGCGGTCTAGGTCCGCCCAATTGTCCACGTCGCATTCCAAAACCGCAAGCGACGCGGTGGGGAATTTGATGAACACATCGTCGCGCAAGGCGGTGTCACCCTCGTCCGGTACAAGGTCCAGAATCAAATCCTCTAACCCCGGATTATGTCCGACCATCAACACCGATTCGGCGCGGGCATCGCAATCACGCAGCACCTCAAGCAATGTCACCGACGAAGCCAGATAAATGCGGCGGTCGTCCGTATGCGCCAATTCCCGGCCAAAGGCGGCCTGTGCCAGCGCGAGGGTTTCCAATGTGCGCACTGATGGGCTGACCACCACCGCGTCGAAACGCATGGATTCGCCGCGCATATAGTCGCCCATCACCCGCGCCGCGCGCCGCCCCCGTTCATTCAAGGGCCGGTCGAAATCACGCTCCACCGGTTCGTTCCAGGACGATTTGGCGTGGCGGAGGAGGGTGAGAGTTTTCATTGCGGCCTACTTCGATTCGCCGAGGGACGGCGCGATTGATTCGCTCTCTCTTTGCCCTGTTTTTGTGACCGCCGAAAGGCTGGATGCGACATCCATCACGGCCTCATCCAATGTCACGCGGCGGATGGGGGTGCCGGCGGGGAAGGCGGTGAGCAATCGGCTTGGAACGGCGGAGGAGAGCAGGACGAAGCGGCCCGTGTCGCTGCCATGGCGGATCAGGCGACCAAATGCCTGCGCCATGCGGGATCGGATGATGAAGTCGTCATAACCGTTCATGCCCGTCCCCCCTCTATTCTGGCCGCCCCGCGCATTACCGCCATCTTCGCTGGGGAAAAGCGGTGCAAAAGCGGCGCGGCGGGCTTTATGCAATATCGTGGGCTTCGGCCATGGCACGCCCTCCATAACCACAAGGCGGAGCGAATCGCCGGGCACGTCCACGCCGTCCCTCAACGCGTCGGTGCCAAGCAGGCTACTATGCGGATCGTCGCGGAATATATCGACGAGGGTTCCGGTGTCGATGGGGTCGATGTGTTGCGCGAGGAGCGGCAACCCGCTGCGCGCGAGGCGGTCGGCAATGCGGGCATGAACGGCGCGGAGCCTTCGAATGGCGGTGAACAGGCCCAATACGCCGCCGCGTGACGCCTCTATGAGCCGCCCATAGGCCGCCGCCAATGCCGCCATGTCGCCGCGTTTGATGTCAGTGACGATGAGCACTTCGGCCTGGCGCGCATAGTCAAATGGGCTTTGCGCGAGGAAGTGGCGCACGCCGCCCTCCAAATGGTTCGCACCGCTGCGCCAATCGGCGAGCGCCCAATCGTCGCCTGCTCCATGCCCGTCCCTAAGCGTTGCACTCGTCACCAACACGCCATGCGCGGGTTTCAGGACAAGCTCCGCAACCGGCCGCATCGGGTCAAGC
>JBGSSR010000318.1:0-2813 GCA_041736905.1 Sphingomonadaceae bacterium
CGGGCCAGGATGAAGAGCAACAGGATGGTGAGCAATCCGGTGACGTCAATGACGGCCTCAAAATCAAACTCGACCTTGGGATTGTCCATCTTGTCCATGCCCCATTCGATCACGACCAGCAGCAATCCGATGGGATAGGCGATGATCGATATCCAACCCATGCGGCGCAGGCGATGGGCGTTTTCAAGGACGAACGGGTCGCCTTCATCGACGCTATCGACGATTGCGCGCAGGTAAATGATGAACTTGCGCAACAACCAGACCAGCAATCCGACCAGCACGATTCCGGCGAGCGTCAACCAAATGAATGTCTTCGGGTCCGCCCCGCTGGGCAAGTCGTTGACGATGTCCGGGAACAACGTACTTAGGGCAAGGCCAACGCCCGCCAACGCCAAAAAGAAAAGAACGAAATTGCAAAGCCATTTTAGCAATTTCAGCAGGATTTGGGTTACCCGCATGACACCGATTTCTACAGTAGCACTCATATTGACCTCCAATGTGAACCTTATTGATATTCAATACGGCCCATATTGATTCGGGTCAAGAAAGTTTATTGTTTTTCGATAAAAACCACATCGAATGGCGAAAATATGCGAGTTTGCGCGATGGTTCGCGTGGCCTTTGCCTGTCAAAAACGGGGGCGGGGCGACGCGGAACCACACCCCCTTTCCCGTTGGGAGAGGGTTGGGGTGTGGGTTTCTATCGTTGAGGAGGGGCGAATCGCGGCCGATTAGGCCCGCGCACTTACCCCCAAATCGCTTTCAATCGCGCATCACGGCCGCAACTGCCGCGATAATAATCATAACGAATGGGGTTTTTCTTGGCATAATCCTGATGATAATCCTCCGCCGGATAAAACGCCTTGCGGGGCAGGATTTTGGTGGCGATCGGTTTGCCGAGTTCCTTCTCAAGGTATTCCTTGGACGCATTCGCCGCCGCCGTTTCCACCGCATTGGCCGGGAAAATCGCGCTGCGATAGCTGCTGCCCTTGTCGCAGAATTGGCCCTTCGCATCATAGGGATCGACGTTTTTCCAGAACGCCGTCAACAATTTGGCATAGCTGACCTTTGCGGGGTCATAGGTCACCAAAATCGCCTCATAATGGCCGGTTTCCTTTTTGCTGACCTGCTCATAGGTCGCGGTCGCCTTGCTGCCGCCGGTGTAGCCGGAGACGACCTTTATAACGCCCGGCACCTTTTGCATATCGGCCTCCGCGCACCAGAAGCAGCCCATGGCGAAGATGGCCGTCGCGGTTTTCGCGCTGGCTTTCCCCGCCGCCGCGAGCGGGGCAGGGGTGATGGAAACAAGCGCGACACAAAAGGCAAGGACAATGCCGATAATCCAACTGCGAACCATGATGGGGGCCTTTTGGTGAGAGGTGGGGGATGCGCAGTCTATAGCATGGGCGTGGAGGGCGAGGCCAATGGATTTTGGGGCAGGTTGGGGGAGGGTTTGACGGTGCAAGCAATCGCTTAAATTGTTTCCTTGGTCTTACGCCCAGGCTTTTGTGGACGCAGCGTTAGGCCCGTCTGCGCCTCCAAAGTGGTCAGCCATTCCGTGCTGCCCACGGGGCGTCCCGTTGTTTCCGCCCGTTGCACCGCCGCCCATCGGTCCGCGTCTAGTGGCGCGTCCTCGCCCAGAAATTCGGCGAAGTCGCCATAACGGTCCAGCACCGGCGCGACTTGCACCAATGCGTCATCCTCCCCCGCCAGATGCGCCGCTACGCTGCTCCATCGCCAATCCTGCGCCTGCCGGACTAGGCCTGCCTTCATCGGATTCATAGCAACATAGCGCACGGCGGCGGCCAAGTGCGCCTCATCCATTACTGAAGCGCCAAACCGCCCCTGCCATAGATGCCCCGTCCATTTATGCCGCGCATTGATATGCCGCGTATAGCGCCGATGCGCCTCCCCAAAGGTCGCGCGCAGGCCGTCTTCATGGTGCGGCACAATGATAATGTGCACATGATTGGGCATCAGGCAATAAGCCCAAACCTCCGCCCCTGCCGCCCGCGCCGCTTCGCCGAGGAGGTCGCGGTAGAGTGCATAGTCGTCATCACCGAAAAACACCGTCTGCCGCCTGTTCCCGCGTTGGGTGACGTGGTAAGGATTGCCGGGTAGCACAAGGCGAGGGAGTCGGGCCATGGGATGGAGTTTGACATGGTTTTTGGATTAAGTAAACTGTCACCGTAATTCGGGGTTTCTTATGAAATTAAATTGTTTAATGGCCTGTGGAAGCCACTTGATACATCAAATTATTTTGAAGCAGCTAAAGGCTCGGTAGACATTTGGATTGCGGCAGAAGCAATTTTGGGGAGGAATCATTCCATTCCTTCCGAACAATATTATAGGAGTGAACATGAAAAGAGGACTCGCACTTATGGGTTTGATAATCTTAGGATGTACTTCCAATCAAAGTAATAAAATTAATGTGGGAGGTTATCCAAATATGGATGATGCAGGTAAAAGTTCGGTAGGAAAATTTATCGTAATTGGTGATATAATTCATGGCTATGGCTTGAAGGATATTGAAGATGGAAAAATCTACCTCATCGAATTTGAAAATGTTCAAATTCGTAACAATTTCATCGAAGAGATGTCGGCAAAAAAATTGCGAAAGTGCGAATGCGAGGTTTCTTTGCACGCAGGTAAGCTTGTCGTTAAAAAATTCATAATTGTTGAAGAGTTTGAATAAGATTAATTACTTGTATAAATGTGATTTTTTATATAAGTCGCAGCCCCAAAACCACCCCCAACGCCCGCTGCACCAGCGCCTTGGCGGCATCCTCCTGCCCCTCCTCGGTAAGGCGCATC
>JBGSSR010000025.1:0-8131 GCA_041736905.1 Sphingomonadaceae bacterium
CCCCCAAAACCCCCAAAAGCCCCAAAAACCCTACGAATCGAATGGGCAATCTCTATAGTCCTTGTAACAATTGCAAGTCCCGTCATTAGGATTTGTTCGTGATAAAGTGATGCTGCGGACTAGCATTTGTAATAATCATCACAATATGGACCAATAGTGTAACAAACGGCGAACTATCGCAGCCGATATTTCATTGGCGTTATGTAATCGCGGCGATGCACCGTTGACCTTTGGCGATGGGCAGGGGAATATGGGCACTCGAATCGCTTGGTTAAGGGAGTAGGGATTTGGTGCGTTTTATGCCTTCGGGCGTTGACAAATTCGGGTCCGGTCAATCCCGCCGCCTTGGCCCAAATTTTGGCCGTAATCTTGGCTTTGCCGCGATGGCGTTGCTGACCTTGACCGCATGTGGCGGCGGGTCGGAAAAAAAGCTGGGCCTGTCCTGCTTCCCCAAGGAAACGCAAAAATGGATTTGGCAGCAGGGCGCTAAAGACGAAGTCGGCGACATCCGCATGAGCCAGCCGGTGGCCGCGAAAATGGCCACGATTTACGTCGATCGCTCTGGCTCGATGGTCGGCTATTTGAACGGCGCGGATAACGACAATCGCCCGTTTCAGGCGTTGCTCGGCAACTTGCCGACTGTCGCCAAAATTGCCGGAACGGAGTCCCAATTCCGCGCCTTTGGCCGCAGCATTTCCGAACCCATTGCCGTGGGTGATGCCAAGGCGTTGCAAAGCCCCGCCTATTATTCCTGCCCCAAGGGGCCGGGACAATGTGAGAGCAGCGAAAGCCACCTCGACCAAGTGTTCAGCATGGTTGCGGACAACAAGGACGAACTCGCCATCGTTGTCACCGACCTTTGGTATGACAACACATTGGACGGCACCGGCGGGCCTTCAGCGTTGCAGGAGCCGCTGACGCAAATCCTGGCGGAGGGGCGCAGCGTCGCGGTCTATGGCATTGAGGCCCCGTTTAAGGGGCAGATTTACGACATTCCGGCGGGCGGGACAAAGGAAACAAGCACACCGCATACGGGCACGCACCCGCTGTATGTGATGGTCATCGGGTCGAAAAACGACGTGATGGAACTCGACCGGCAAATGGAGCGGTCGGGCGCGCGTGTGATCCGCGAAGGGCTTACCAGCGGTGCGGTGAAGCGGTCGGTGTTCACCATCGACCCGGGCCCGCTGCGCCCTATGAACCCCAAGCCGGTGACCGAGGGGACGGACCCCGATGTGCGGTTCCGCCCGTTTGAGAATTACCCCAATTTGAAGGTGCAGCAATTCGTACTGAACGCCGAAAACGCGCGGCCATCCGCCGCCCCGTCAAAGGCGAAGCAGGCGCAATGGGTGGCACCGAAAGCGGATGATTTCCTGCCCCACACTGTCTGGCAAGGGGAGTTGAAAGCCAATATCAAGGTTTGGACGCGCACCGGCGACGAACCATGCGGCAAATGGATAGAAAACGGCGCAATGGTGCAGGATGCCGTTGTTCCGCGCGGCGGTGAAGGGGCAGCAGGGCAATATAGCTTTGACCTGTCCAAATCCGCGTTGATTGGCAAAATGCGGCGGCCCGGTGTGTATCTCGTGTCCGGCCAATTGGTGCGTTCAGATGTGGACAGCCCCAACCCCGCCAACGCATGGGCGAATAACTGGTCCTTTGCCTCCAACGAAGGCGGCGCTGTGTTGGCGCGGCGGCAGGCGCTGTTCCCTACGCTAAACCTCAATGAAGTCATGCGCATCATGGAAAACGCGCTGCGCACCGCGACACAGCGGAACGGCGGCGGCGTGGTTGGTTTTACCGTTCTGGTCAAATCCGAAGATTAGTTTCGAACCCGTAACAAAACTCACTTATCTGGGAAACATATCGTGCAAAATTTCATCAAAGGCGTGTTGGGCAGCTTCGCCATCCATTTGGTTTTCGGTCTGTTGGCCTTCGGTCTGGTGTTCCTCTTCACCAGCGATTTTAGCAACGCCAGCGAGGCCGTGGTGCTCGAAACCCAAAATGCCACCGACCCGAATTTGGCGGTCTTGGATTATCTGACCGTCGCGCGGGAGCAATTGGCGAGCTGGATTTGGCCCGCGATGGGCTTTTCGTTTCTGTTCAGCGTGCTGTTCCTTGGTTTGGCGCAACGCACGATGCCCAGCACCCCGTCCGAAGCGCGCGCCAAAAAGGGGTTGTGGACCGGATTGATGGTGCTGGTCCTGCTCATCGCCATCATCTGGTGGTGGTTCGCGGTCGGATCGCCTGAGGCCAGCTATGCGTTGCTGTTCGGCAATTATGCGTTGATATTGCTCACCACATTCCTGCTCACTCTCTTGGGTTATTTCCTGTCCACCGCGTTTTTTGTGAAATCGACGATGGTGCCATCGGTGCCGCTTGCACCATTGCTGCGGGGGAAATAAGCCATGGCGGTCAATATCCTAATCGGCGTCGGCGGCACGGGCGCAAAGACGATTGAGGCGGCGCTTGTGCTCCTCCTTGCGGGCATGAGCGACGATCCGGTCTATGTCGGCATTGTGGATCAGGATTTGGCCAACGGCAATGTCGCGCGCACCGTCGGCCTTCTGGCGCGGCAGCACCGGTTCCGGCAGCTTTGGTCCAGCGGTGAGAACAAAATCGAATGGAACCAATGGGCAGGCAGCGCGCTTGGCTCCAACAAGATTATCCCCCTGTTCTCCGGCGATTCCGCGGGCGAACCGGACAGCATCTATCGCCCCAACGCCGCCGGTTCTTCGCTCGCGCAAATGATGGGGCGCGGATTATCGGGTCCGCAAAAGGCGATGTTCGATATGTTGTTCATGGACGACAAGGACGAACAACAAATGCCGCTGGATGAGGGCTATCGCGGGCGCGCGCACTTGGGGTCTGCGGCGTTTATTTCGGCGCTATCAGGCGACAGCAACAAATTCTTCGACGCTATCAAATCCATCACCGAAAGCGCACAGGGGCAGACGGTAAACGTGTTCTTCGTCGGCAGCGCCTTTGGCGGCACCGGCGCGGCGGGCTTTCCCACGCTGGCACGGCGGCTGTATCGGCTCCGCAAGGACAACAAGTTCGGCAATGCGCAGAACATCCGCATTGGCGGCATGTTGATGTTGCCCTATTTCCTGTTCGGCTCGCCGGAGGATGAGAATGAAGCGGCGGTGACGCCCGATGAACTGCTCCCCAAAACGCAACTGGCGTTGGAATATTACCACACTTTGTTCAAGCATGAGCCGTGCTTTGACATGTTCTACACGCTGGGTTGGGACAATCCCTATCCGCTGGGATACCATGAACCCGGCAGCGCGGAACAATCGAACCCTGCTTTGCCCGCTGAGCTTTTGGCCGCGACCGCCGCGATTGATTTCTTCCGCAAGATGACCGCCAATCCGGACATCAGCGAAACCGTCATCCACATGAGCGCGCGCAAGGATGCGGTGATTACGTGGGGCGACTTGCCGTGTGATGAGCCGCAACAAAAGGAATATCAGGCGAAATTGGGGCAATTGATCCGGTTTTGCGTCTATTGGAAATATTTCTTCTTCCCCGAATTGTCGAAGCCCATCGGCGGCCTTTTGAAACGCAAGAATTGGGCGCAAAAGCTCGCCGATAAGCAACATCCCGCCGATGCGCAGGAATTGACCGCGATGCTGAACGAAGTGGTCGATGGCGTGCTCCACTGGGCGGCGAGCACGGAGGCGATGGCGTCGCGGGTTGCGGGCGGGCAAAACCTGTGGCGGTTGGGATCGTTTTTGGACCCGAATTACGACAGCCTGTCCAACCCAAAGGCCCCCGCACGATTGGCCTATGCCATCGACGACACCTATTGGGCGAAGGCGTTCAACGCCCTGATCGATAAGGGGACCAATGAGGCGGAAACCGGCGACTTGGGCCGCGGGGCGCAGGTTATTTTCGACGAACTGGACGTTGGCACTGTGCATCCCCAACACAGCGGCATCGGCAAGGCCGTGGTCACTGTCTATGACGCGTGCAAGTTGAATTGAGCAGATAGAAAGAACGAGCCATGAGCCAGACCAAACATAATCTGCCCAAATTGCGCGCCGGCCACAATCTTCGCGGATTGGATGAGGCGGGCCGATGGATGAGCATCAACATCGATTTGGACAGCCTGGCCAAGGCACTGCCCGTCGATGAGAATGAGGCGTTCACCGATCAGGATGAACCCATCCGCGCCATCCCCGACCCATGGGCGCAGGCCACGGCTTTTGGCGAGGCGTTGCGCAATCCAAAGCATAGCTTGCACACGCAATCGCTCTCGCAATGGCGCGGGTTGCTGGCCATTATGGCGTTGCAATATCAGCACACCGGCGACTTCACCCTGCAACCCCAAGCGGTGGATTTGGCGGATAATTCCATGTTCGCCAATGTGATGACGACGCTGACCCCAGAGGTGGCTTTGGCCGGACAAGCAGACCTTTGGCGCACGCCGACGCTCATCATGATGGCGGAGGCGCATGACACCACCGGCATGTTTGCCAAGCCGATTGCGATGACCAACCCGATTTGCCTCATCTCCCCCGGGCGCACGACGGCGCGGACGGTGGTGCCGAAAATCGATTGGGCGCAGGGGGAACTCAAATGCCCATTTAGCGCGGGGCAACCATCACGGTCGGTCGCGGAGCTTTCCATCTTGCTCCATTTTTTGGGCGCAATGGCCGCGCAAATGCGCACATATTCCGGCGAAGTGGCCAGCGATATAACGCAATTGCTGCAAAATTACGCCGCCGACGTGCGCGCGAAATTGGGGCGTGACCCCTTTGCCGCCGCGCCGGTGGAGAATGTGCAAAGCGCGCTGCCCCCTCTATTCCGGCCTTTGTTCAACGCGGTGAAATTGGACGATGGCGGCGTTGATGACGTGGTCAGCGAGGCGCAATTATTGTCGCTGCCCCTTCCCTTGGCCACCGATGGCCGTGCGCGGTTAAGGGGCTTTATCCTCGCCGACATGGCCGTGGCGGAGGCGATGGGACGCGACGCCAGCCATGTGATGGTTTGGAAACGTCATTCCTTGGCCGAAGTCCTCCGCTCACCCGCGAAATTTGCGGAGGTCCGCACCGATGCGCTGTCGGCTGGCTACATGCTGCTCACCATCGACGATATCCTGACCGAGCGTGCGGTGGGGTTTAAGAAAAAGCCGTTGATTGATACCCATCCCGCCGGATTGCAGGAAATGGTCCTGCCGCTGCGCCCGTTGGCCCTTATGCTATCGGGCAGTGAGCATGACGAACCGCCCGCCGAGGTTATCAAGGGCCGAGTGCGCGGCCAAGTCAGCGGCGACCGCGCCAGTTTCACCTTCACCGTGCGGCTGGACAATGGCCCCGCCGTCAACCTGACCCGCCATTATTCCGCCAACCCGCAAACGGGTGAGGGGCAATTGGTCGATAATGAGGATTGGGACATCTATAACTGCCAATTGTGGCCCAATTTCCGGTCGCCCGCGTGGCATACCTATATGGCGCGGTTCTACTATCACGCCGGATTGCAGAACAAAATGGCCCGCCCGTTGCAGGCGGTTTCCGCCCGCGTGTTGCAGGATTTGATTGCGGGGGCCAGCGATCTGGCCAATGCCGACATTGCCCTTCGCGCATGCAATGCGGGCGACAAACTGGCCGATCGGCGGGTGTCGGGGGAGCAGCCTTTGCTGAAATCCGCGCACCGGTTGACCGCGAAAAACAACGCCTTTTATGAGGAAGTGCAATTCTCCAAGGCGCCGTTCGATGCGATTTATTACACCGACAGCTTCGGCGATGAACGCGCGCGCAAACCCGTGGGGTTGGTGCTCATATCCTTGGAGCAAAAGGCCGCGCCGGTGCAACGGACGAAGGTTGCTATCGATTTTGGCACGACCAACACCGTCGGTGCCTATGGCGAATGGTCGGCGGAGCCGGTGCGTTTCCAAAACCGGCTGGTCTTCCCATTGAAACCCGCCGATCAAATCGTGCGCGAAAATGCCATCCATTTCAGCCGCAACCAATTCGTCGGCTTCGTCCCGCCGGAGGACCGGCGCACGCCCATCCCGACGGTAGCAAAACCGAAACAGCCGTATAATGCGCGTGAGACGCTTTGGGCATTCCGCAACCTGATTTATTTCCACACCAGCCAGCCACCACCAGAGGGCGGTGAGGCGCAGGAACTGGCCGATTTCTTGGAAGCGACCAGCGACGCCAAATTCAACCTGAAATGGTCCAGCGACACAGCGTCGCAGGATGCGGCAAAGGATTTCCTGTCGCAATTCATCGTGATGACGGCGGCGGAAATGATTGCCGCCAATTATGATCCGGCGGGGTCGAAATGGTATTTCTCCATCCCCGAATCCTTGGGCGAAACCGCGCGCGGGCATTTTGAGACGAACATCCGCGAATCCATGCCGTCGATCGGCTTGTTCCCTGATGGCGGGGGCGATACCAATCGGGTGATGGGCGAAGTCGCGCCGTTGCAATCCGAAGGGCTGTCGGCGGCGAATTACATGTTGCAGCACGGCGGCTTTTCGAAGGACAAGCTCAACATCATCCTCGACATCGGTGGCGGCACCACCGACATGACGATTTGGGATATGGAAAACCCAGCGTGGAAAGGCTCCATCAAGCTGGCGGGCGGCAATTTCTTCACCGAATTGTTGGTCAACAACACCCAAATCTTAAGCGGTCTGGGCCTCGAAAGCTGGGCCAAATCCTTGAACGCCTCACCCAATGATTTCGTCGGCGACCGTGAGACAAAGCGGCGGCAGCTCGCCGAAATGTTGTTCAGCGGGCGCAGCGCGGATAATAATAGCGGCCCCGACTTACAGGCATCGATGCGCGATCACTGGTCGCGGATAACGTCGGAAATGGGCAATCCCTTGCGCCATGCGGCGATCACCTATCTGGCGGGGATTGCGTGGTATACCGGCCTTGTCGTGCGTCATTTGTCGAGTGGGGAAAACCCGATAATCGACCCCGCGATAATCCACGACCCTGCCTTTGCCGTGTGCGGACGCGGCGGCGGCATATTCAATATGCTGCACGGGCGCAGGGGACCGGATGACCGGACCGAGATTACCCGCGCCTTGTCGGTGTTTGGCAAAGCGGTGGAACTTCCCGATGCCAGCCACCCCCGCTTCTCCGCCTCACCTGCGCCGAAATTGGAGGTCGTGCGCGGGATGTTGACCGACCATGGCGACATCGACACCTCGGCCAGCGGCATGTCCGGCCTTGGCACCATTTTGCCGCTGGGCCTGTCGGTGACGACGGGGGGCGGCGTGCTCGGCGCGGAGTCCATCCTTGCGCCATCCACCTATCAAGCGGGGATCAAGTCCGTCGATCTGGCCGAATTCAACCGTTTCCTTGAGGCGTTGGAGGACTGCGCCGGCCTTGCCATCGATATCGATATGAACAAGAGCGAAAATGCCGCGCGCACCATCCGCAGCGAAACGGCCAGCACGTTGACTCGCATGGCGAAGGACATCGCCAATACACAGCGCGTGCAGGCGGCGAAAATCGTGATGGAGCCGCCCTTCCTCATCGCTTTGCGCGAACTCATTGCGATTATGGCCAGTCCGCCGGAGATGCGGGATGCCAAGATGAAAATCTGGGGGGAGGATTAGGCCATGCTCGCGCTCGCGAAATTTGGATTGCTCGCCCTGTTCGTTGTTCTGCTTGCGATCATCGGATGGCTGTTGTGGCGCAATATGCAGTTGAAAAAGCAATTGGCCAATGTGCGCCAAGTCAACGACGACCCTTCGCGCTCGGCCAGCCGATCATCTTTGGTGAGCGAGCAGGAAAACCAGCCCATTCGCCCGCCCTATGCCGCCGCGACGCCGGCCTTTGGGCAGCAGGATGGTGAGGCGGATAGACCGCAGGATGGGGGGGCAAATACGCAAAATGAGCAGCCCGCCTATACCCGTAAAAGCGATGGGCAGGGTCTGGCCAACCCAAGCATTATCGGCAATGATGATTGGGAACCCGATTTGCCGTCTGCGCAATATGGGCATGGCGAAAGCGCGCCGGACACGCCGCCCATGGGTGGCTATGGCTCGCCGTCAATGGCGCAAGCGTCGATGCCGCGCCTGACCCCACTATCCGGTGAATCCATGGCACAGCGGCAGGGCTTTGCCGCGCCGGATGGACAGCCATCGCCGCCCGCTTTCACA
>JBGSSR010000107.1:0-20984 GCA_041736905.1 Sphingomonadaceae bacterium
GCCGGGGCGCGGTGCCAACACGGTTATCACCAATGGACCCAGCAATCCGAACCAATTGGTCGCTGTCCCTAATGACAGCCGCTATCACTATTCGGAATCGTCGCGTGAGCGGATCAATGGGCAGGCTACCCTGCAATTCCGTCCGGTGGAATCCTTCACCCTGACTGCTGATGCGATGTTTGCGCAAAACACCATCGATGAGGAGCGGATGGACCAAACCAACTGGTTCAACCGTCCGTTCGACGCCGTGACCTTTGACGGCAACCCTGTCGTCGCTACCCCGATTTTAATTTCGGAGGGCAGCGGATATGGCGTGAAAGATATCGGTTTTGAACAACAATATCGCGCCACCAAATCGCAGTTACAATCCTATGGCTTGAACATGGAAATGGGTCTGACCGAGGGCGTAAAATTGACGTTGGACGCCAACACGTCGAAATCGGAAACCACCCCCAATGCGCGCAATGGGGCCAGCTCCACGCTTGTTGCCTTTGGTGCACCGGTGGTGGATGGCCATTCGGTGGATTACAGTGGGCCAATCCCATTGCAAAATTGGACGCTGAACGATTCCGTCCGCGGTAACAACAACGGCGTTCTGGACATTGGCGATTTGGGTACGCAGGTGCAACGCACCAACGCATCCAGCCAAGAACACCGCGTCAATCAATTGAGCGCCGATTTGGCGTGGGACTTTGGTGATGGGGACCGGTTGCGCATCGGTGCAACCTATGTCGATTCCAAAATGACCAGCGAACGGATACAAACGCAACAAACCCTGGGCGATTGGGGCATCACCCGCGTGGGCGATGTGGAACAGCTGGCCGGTGGTTTGATTGACCAATTCTGCCTACAATGCCAATTTTCAACCTACTCTCCAACGTCGGCCGCTGTCGCGTTCCGTGGCAACGCGGTGGACCTGTATGAAGCGTTTGCGCAGGCCTATGTCGCACGCGGCAATCCGATCAACGTGTCGGGTAATGACTTCGACCAGGTCGAAGAAAAAGTGTGGGCCGGTTATGCGCAACTCAACTTGGCGGGTGATGTGTTTGGCCGTCCGGCGAAATTCTCCGCCGGCGTTCGGTATGAAAACACCAAGGTCCGTTCGACCTCGTTGATTATTCAGCCCGACCGTATCGAGTGGGATTCGGACAACGACTTTACCCGTGTTATCGGAACGCAGGAAGCGCCGTTGGCGTTGACCGGCGAATATAACAACTTCCTTCCTTCGGTCGATTTCCAAATCGAACCGATTGATAATGTTGTTACGCGGGTATCGTATAGCCGGACAATCGCTCGTCCCGATTATGGCAACTTATTTGCATCGCAATCGGCGAACGTTCCCAACCGTCCTTCGTTCCTTGGCGGCGTTGCCACCGGCACATCGGGCAACCCGAACCTGCGGCCATTGGTTTCGGATAACTTCGACATTTCCGTCGAATATTATTTCGATCAATCCAGCTATGTTTCGGCGGGCTTCTTTGCCAAGAAAGTCGATAACTTCGTCGGCACGGGTCAGGTGAATTCGACCCTGTTCGGCCTGCGTGATCCATCGTCGGGTGCGGCGGGGTCACGGTCGGGAACGGCGTTGACCGAACTCAACCGTTTGAATGTGGGCGTCACCGACGTTAGCTTGTTTACGATGACCGCATTGCTTGTGGAAACCGGAAACATCGCAACGGCATCGCAACAATTCATGGCGAACTTTAACCCCGTCACTGGGCAATTGAACCAAGCCTTTGCGGATGCCGTATTGGGCCGTGTGGATGTGATTGCGGATGCCAACGATCCGTTGTTCCAATTCGCCGTCGCAACGCCCATCAACAACCGCAGCGCCAACATCCATGGCTTCGAAATCCAGGGTCAATACTTCCTTGGCACGACCGGCTTTGGTGTGTCGGGCTCGCTTACGAAGGTGTATGGCGATGTTGACGTGGACATTGGCGCCGATCCATCGGCCAACCAATTCGCGCTCGTCGGGTTGAGCGATAGCTTCAACGTCACCGGCATTTACGAAGGTGGCGGTTTGTCGGCTCGGGTTGCCTACAACTGGCGCGGAAAATTCTTGGCCGGGACCAACCGTGGGGCCAGCCGGAACCCCGTGTTCTTTGAACCTTTCGGCACGGTCGATGTTAGCCTCGGCTATGATCTCAGCGAAAATGTGACCTTCTCGCTGGAAGCCATCAACGTGTTGAGCGAGCCAGTACGAAGCTATGGCCGCGACGTGACGAACCTGTGGTTTGCGCAAGAGCAAAAACCCCGCGTTCTGCTGGGCGTGCGTTACAAGTTCTAAGGCGCGACCATAAAGAATAATGGGAGGGCCGCTGTGCGCAGTGGCCCTCCTCTGTTGTTTCGAAAGCACGGGTCTCTATCGTCGCAAAGGGGACGCGTGCTTGTAAATGGCCGGATGGGCAGATAGGCTTATCCACTGGCCAAAAATGCGCCCTTTGGGCAAGGATACCCCATGGCAAACACCGTTTTACTGGACAATGTAGCGCATCATGATTTGCGCGTTAGCCCCGCTTTCGGCGCTGACTATGGCGATGGCGTCAATCAAATGTTGGTCTTCCCCAATGAATTTGAGGAAGTGCAGCGCGAATATCCCATTGTCTTTCGAAAGGATGAGAATGGCCGGTTCTTTGCCATAACAATCCTGGGGCTGGATCGTGATGAGAATGTATTTTTGACTGATGGCCGGTGGAACGCGCGATACGTCCCCGCGCTAAGCCGGCGGAATGCGTTTCACATTGGATATGCGCCAAATGGTGCGGGGCAGGATGAGCCAAAAGTGTTTTGCAATATGGATGACCCGCGCGTGGGTGCCACCAATGGCTTGCCCTTGTTCCTGCCGCAAGGTGGCCATGCGCCGTTTTTGAACCATATCATGGATGCGTTGCAAACCATCCATCTGGGCGCGCCAATGGTCGACGCGATGTTCGCCGCTTTTGCAGAATATGAGTTGGTGCAACCCTTGTCTTTGGAGGTCAGCCTTCGCGAGGGCCACACATTATCTTTCCCCGACGTTTACGCCGTGGATGCGGAGCGGTTCCGGGACCTGCGCGGCGATGCCCTATCGCGCCTCCACGAGGCTGGATTTTTGGGATGTGCGCTTTGGGCGTTGTCCTCTTTGGCCAATATGAATGATTTGATTGCCCGCAAAAACGCGATGGCAGCGGGTGCCTCTGAATGACGGAATTCATGGTGCAAAAGCGTACCCGCGAAATCCATGGCGCGCAAATCGCCGAGGTGGAATTTGCGGCGCTTTTGGCCGAGGGGACGCCGGTTATCCTGAAAAACGCCTTGGCACATTGGCCGTTGGTCGCCGCAGGAGCGGAGTCGACCGCCGCCGCCATGACGTATCTGCGCCAATTTGATAGCGGCGCGCCCGTTGTCGCGTTTACAGGGCCGCCGGAGATTAACGGCCGTTTCCATTACAATGCGGACGTCAGCGCGATGAACTTTGCCGCCGCGCGCGCGCCATTGGATGCGGTGCTGTCCAATATCACTGGCGCATTGAACCAAGAGGACACGCCCGCCTATTACATTGGCTCCACCGATGTTGACCGCTTCCTCCCAGGCTTGCGCGCCGATAACGACTTGCCATTGGATGAGGCGATGTTCCGCGCCAATCCCCCGATTGTCAGCGCATGGATCGGCAACCGCACCACCGCGGCTGCGCATTTTGATTATTCCAATAACATCGCGTGCAATGCAGTAGGTCGGCGGCGCTTTACCCTTTTTCCGCCGGACCAGATTGCCAATCTCTATCCCGGCCCGTTGGAGCCGACGCCCGGCGGGCAAGTGGTGACGATGGTTGATTTGGCCAATCCGGATTTGGCGCATTACCCCCGCTTTGCCGAGGCGATGGCGGCGGCGGAGGTCGCGGAACTGCACCCTGGCGATGTGCTGTTCTACCCCGCGATGTGGTGGCATCAGGTCGATGCAATGGCGGAATTCAACGTCATGGTGAATTATTGGTGGAACACCACGCCCGCCTTTATCGACACGCCGATGACGACATTGCAACACGCGATGCTAAGCCTGCGCGATCGGCCGGACCATGAGAAGGCCGCATGGCGGGCGTTGTTTGATTATTACATCTTTGGCGACGCAGGCCAAGCGACGGCGCATTTGCCGGAGCATATTTTGGGACCGCTCGCGCCCATGACCGACATGACCGCGCGGCGGTTGCGGGCGCAATTGCTCGCCAAAATGAACCGATGACGGAGGGCACCAATATGCACGGCAAGCCAATTCAGCGCGTGGTCATTGCCGGTGGCGGCACCGCCGGCTGGATCACGGCAGCGGCGCTATCGCGGCATTTGAGCAGCATCCTCGACATAACGTTGGTTGAATCCGACGCCATCGGCACCGTCGGCGTGGGTGAGGCCACCATCCCCACCTCGCGCAGTTTTCACGCCATGATGGGGATAGATGAACGCGAATTTATGGCCGCGACGCAGGCGACGTTTAAGCTGTCTATCGCCTTTGAAAATTGGGGCGCGGATGGCGAACGCTATGTGCACAGCTTTGGCCAAATCGGCAAATCGACGTGGATGAGCGATTTTCACCATTTTTGGTTGGAGGCGCGGGCGCAGGGGTTCGGCGGCGATCTGGCACAATATTGCCTTGAATTGCAGGCGTCAGCGGCGGGCAAGTTTCAGGCCCCCGTGCCGAATGGAGGCGCCCCCGCGCTCAACTACGCCTATCATTTGGACGCCACCCGCTACGCCCAATATCTGCGCGCCCGTGCCGAGGGTGACGGCGTCACGCGGGTGGAGGGCAAAATCGCATCGGTCCAGCAAGATGGAGAAAGCGGCGATGTAACCACGCTAACGCTGGAATCCGGCGTCGTCATCCCCGGCGATCTGTTCATCGATTGCACGGGGTTTCAGGCTTTGTTGATCGAAGGCGCGCTCAAAACCGGTTATGATGATTGGAGCGAATGGCTGCCCGCCAACCGCGCCGTTGCGGTGCAAACCGAGGCGGTGCACGCGCCCGTCCCCTACACCCGCGCGGTTGCGCATGACGCCGGATGGCGCTGGCAAATCCCGTTGCAAAGCCGGACGGGCAATGGTCTTGTCTATTCCACCGAATTTCTGTCGGAGGATGAGGCGGAGGCGACGTTGCGCGCATCGGTGGAGGGCGAAATGCTCACCACCCCGCGCCATATCCGCTTTACCACCGGCAAACGACGCAAGGCGTGGAACAAGAATGTCATCGCCATCGGCCTTTCCAGCGGCTTTGTCGAACCATTGGAATCGACCAGCATCCATTTGTTCAAAATTGCGGTCACGCGGCTTATTCAGACCTTCCCGCTGGGCGGGATCACTCCCTCCATCGTCCACCGCTTCAACCAAATGGCGGAGCGGGAGATTGAAAGTGTGCGCGATTTTATCATCGCCCATTATCACGTCACCCGCCGCACCGAGCCGATGTGGGCGCATTGCCGCGATATGGCGATTCCCGATAGTTTAGCCGAACGCTTGGCGCTGTTCCGCGAACAGGGCCATGCGTATCAGGGTGCAGATGATCTGTTCCGTGTCGATAGCTGGGTGCAGGTGTTGATGGGGCAAGGGATAATGCCGACCGGCCATCATCCCGTTGCCAAGCTGATGCCAGAGGGGCGGTTGGAAAAGGCGCTGGGTGATTTGCGCGGCGGTATTCAAAGCGCTGTCGCCGCTTTGCCGCCGCATGGCGAATTCGTGCGGCAATATTGCGGCGAGCACGGCCTGAGCCAGCCCGCCGCCTAATCTTAAACCGCCAAACCGCGCATTTTCAGCCACCGGACATAATCGCCAAACCAACCCGTGCTGCTGGTTTCTTTTTGATACATGCCGAAACCGTGGCCGCCTTGCTCATAGAAATGGAACTCAACGGGCCGATTTGCGCCACGCCAGCTTTCGATGAGGCCGAAGCCGGAATTGGCAAAATACGGGTCATCGGCGGCCAGTGCGACGAACAACGGCGGAGCATCGGGGGCAACGGACATCGCCGATAACGGACCATAGATATTGCCGATAAAGGCGGGTTTTGCATCCTCGCCATGCACGCTGGTCGCCATGGTCAACATGGCACCAGCGGAAAAGCCAAGCATGCCAATGCGGTCGGGATCGACATTCCATTCACCCGCCCGACCGCGCACCAACGCAAAGGCCGCGCGCGCGTCTGCAATTTGGGGGGCAAGGCCCACGTTCGCGTCCTCCACCGCCATACGTGGGCGGGGTTGTTCTGCCGTAGCCGCGGCGGGCGGCGGCATCATTTCAAATTCCGCCATCGACGCGGGCGTCTGGTTCAACCGATATTTCAGGACGAAAGCGGACACCCCGCGTTCGGCCAACGCCCGCGCCACATCCCAACCTTCATTTTCCATTGACAAGGTGCGGAACCCACCGCCCGGTGCAACAATGACTGCGGCGCCCGTGGCAATCTTTGGGTCCGCCAAGAACGGCGTCAGTGTCGCTTCCGTCACATTGCGGGCAAAGACGCGTTGATATTGGCGGTGCCATGATTCCGGCGCGGTGGCGCCTGGCAACGGCCCCGTGTTCAGCGGAATGGCGGTTGGTTGCGCCGGAATATCAATCGGCACCATGCGCGCATCGGACACTTGCGCCGATTCCGCTTGGTCAGATTGGGCAAGCAACACGGGGTTGGATGCCAACACAACGGCGGTTGCAATCGACAGTCCCAAGCCTATCCGCACCCGCGCATTTCGGGCAAACACTGGTGTAGAATGTCGCATCTTTACCTCTCCTAACATACGAATATATCGATGTTAGCGATAACACAAAATGGCAGCCGGTGCCAGCGGATAACGCCTCTAATCCAACCCCATATCCTCAAAAGCGAGACGCAGCAGCGTTTCCATTGCGGTGCGTGCGCGGCAGGCATCGCCATCCTCAATCGCCGCAAACACGGCCTCATGATCGGGAACCGGATCACGCGGCAGCACGGCGCGGCGTTGTTTGAACCGCGTTGTCCAACTCACCGATGCGCCGACCGAACTGGCCAATGTCGCCAACGGTTCATTGTCGGCGGCGGCCAAAATGAGGCGGTGAAATTCCTGATCCGCCGCCTGCCCCGCCTCGGTGGAAAGGCCGTGCTGTGCCATTTGCGACAACGCATAGGCCATTGCCTCCAGATGCCAACTCGTCCGCCGCTGGGCCGCGAACGCTGCCGCTGCGGGCTCAATCACGCCGCGCAATTCAAACAATGCGCGGACAAAATCGCGGTCCGGTTTGCCTGAAAACATCCATGCCAGCACATCGGGGTCCAACAGGTTCCACGATCCACGCGGCGTGACCCGCGTTCCGGCCTTGGGCTTGCTTTCCAACATGCCTTTGGCGGTAAGGATGCGGATGGCCTCACGATAGGGGGTGCGCGACACGCCCATCGCGAATGATTGTTCAATCTCGCCTTCTAAACCGTCGCCCGGTTGATAGGCCCCTGACACAATCGCCATGCCCAATGTGCGGGCAATGGATTGATGAAGTCGCGGGGTTTTGGCCATGGCCGCTTATTCACCAAATGGGTCGGTCCAGTCAATCCGCCCGCGCAGAAACGCATCGGCGACGAGGTGTAGCGGGGCCAAATCGACGTCACTTTGCCCCGATTGGATCAAATCGACGAAGCGCCGATACATATCGCGATATTCGTGACCAAGGCTGGATTCTTCATCCGGCGCGGTGTGCGCGGCATCATCGCCGCTTTGGGCGAAATGGAATTGCTCATCCCCGGCCTCGAACACTATGTCCCAAATCTGCGGCCCCGTCTGCCGCCAATCGAACGCCGCGGTGATGGGCGCGCCGCTGGTGGTTTCCATATTGAGGTCTGCCGCAATCGGCGCGGCTTTATTGGCCGGAATGTGCAGTTGTGCCCCCTTCAACCGCACCGGCTCGGCCAGCACCTCGGTCAGGATAGAAAGCGCGTTGATGCCGGGGTCAAACACGCCAAAGCCGCCCGCTTCCCAAATCCAATCTTGGCCGGGATGCCAGCGCAGCACGTCCTCTTTCCACGTGATTTTTACACGGGTGATTTCGCGGGTGGCGGCCCACGCCTTTGCCTTGTCCACATTGGGCGCAAAGCGGGAATGCCAGCTGGCATAAAGCGACACATTATGAACGCGGGAGAGCGCAATCAGCGCCTCGACCTCCGACACCGTCGCGCCCGGCGGCTTTTCCATAAACACATGCTTGCCCGCCAAAATTGCATCGCGCGCGGCGGCAAAGCGGTATTGCGGCGGTTGGCATAGGATGATCGCGTCCAAATCCGGCTCTCCGGCCAACATTGCGGTGAGGTCGGGGTAGTTCGCGACACCTTGGGCAGTTGCATTGCGGCTCGCCACAGCGACCAATTCCGCGCTGGGATGGGCGGCAATCGATGGCACATGCTCATCGCGGGCAATTTTGCCAAGCCCGACAAGGCCCATTTTCAAAACCGTCATAATGTGCGCACCGTCACCACGCCCGCATCATCGCCGCGCGCCAAGGGGTTGCGCACTGGCAAAGTGAACGGCGCGGCCTCAATCTCAAATACGTCACCATCCTGCGTTGCGATGCCATCGCTAAACGACAATGTCGCCGTGCCGAAGAAATGGATATGCACGTCGCCTGCGCGCCGGAACTGTGCATTTTTGAAATGATGGTGCTCCAAATTGGTGATGCTATGCGCCATGTTCGCCTCCCCCGACAGGAACAGCTTTTCCCAAACGACCGCGCCATTGCGGACAATTCGGCTAAACCCGCGCACATCATCGGGCAGGTCGCCGAGTAGCAATTCGGGGGCCAGCGATGCCTGCCGCAACTTGCTATGCGCCAGCCACAGATAATTGTGCCGCTCGGTCACATGGTCGGAAAATTCATTGCCCAGCGCAAAGCCAATGCGCACCGGGTCGCCCGCCGCGTCGTTAATATAGACGCCTGCGATTTCCGGCTCCTCACTGCCGTCAAGCGCAAAACCCGGCATGATCAGCGGCGCGCCGGGTGCGACGAGGATAGAGCCATCGCCTTTATAAAACCATTCCGGTTGCTGCCCCGCCTTGCCGTTGGCTGGTTTGCCGCCCTCCACGCCTTCTAAAAACATGCGCATGGAATCGGTCGGTTGGCCAGCGGCGGCGGCCTTGTGCATTGCATCGCGCCCCTCGGCAGAGCCAAGGTGTGTCAGGCCAGTTCCGGTGACGAGGAGATGCGCGGCATCATCATGGTCGATCGGGGGCAACAGCGCGACGGCGGCTAAGTCAATCGCTTCCCCCTGCATCGTCGCGGCCAGCGCCGCCAGGGTCGTCCCCTCCGCCATCGCCTGCTGCGCCAGTGCGTAGGTGGTTGTGGCCCCAGTCAACCGCCACGCCGCCCCCGCATTTTCAAGAGCCGCGACGCCGCGTGTGCCGTTTTCGGTGAATTGCACCAAAGATCGCATGCCTTATGCCTCCTGTTGGCCATTGATAAGGCGCGGGATGCCCCATGGGTTCGCGTCTTGCACGGCGGGCGGCAGCAGCGCGTCCGCAATATCCTGATAGCAAACGGGGCGCAGGAAACGCATCATCGCCAGCGTGCCAACCGAGGTGGTACGGCCATCGGACGTGGCGGGGAATGGCCCGCCGTGCACCATCGCATGGCATACTTCCACACCCGTTGGCCAGCCATTGGCGAGCACGCGGCCTGCCTTGACCGAGAGAAGCGGGAGCACATGCGCGGCATCGCTCGTGTCGGCATCGTCCATATGCAATGTGGCGGTGAGTTGCCCCTCTAGCCCCGCGATAACACGCGCGGCCTCCCCCACATCGGCACAGCGCACGATGATTGCGGCGGCACCGAACACTTCATGGCCCAATGTATCGTCGCCCATGAATGCAGCGGCGGTGGTTTCAAACAATGCGCCGGTGCAGCGGTTGGCGCCTTCGCTCTCTTGCCCACCCGCGACGCGGCGGGCGGCGGTATTGCTGTCCAATGCGGCGACGCCCCGTTCATAATTGGCGTGGATCGATGGGCTGAGCATCACCGGCGGCGCAACATCGGCCAGTGCAGCCGCGGCGGCGGCAATGAAGCTGTCCAACCCCCCGCTCTCCACCGCGATAATCAGGCCGGGGTTGGTACAAAACTGCCCCGCGCCCATGGTCAGTGACCCGATAAACGCCGCGCCCAATGATGCGCCGCGATTGGCGAGCGCATGGGGCAATAGGACAACGGGATTGATGCTGCTCATTTCCGCAAACACGGGAATAGGCTCGGCGCGCTTCGCCGCGATGGCGACCAACGCCAGCCCGCCGCCGCGCGATCCGGTGAAGTCCACTGCTTTGATACGCGGATCGGCGACCAACGCCCCGCCCAAATCGTTCGATGTGCCGGGAAGGTAAGAAAACACGCCCTCATGCAATCCGCATGATTGCAACGCGGCGCGGATAGCGCGAGCGATAAGTTCCCCCGTGGCGGGGTGCGATGGGTGCCCCTTCACCACCACCGGGCATCCTGCGGCAAAGGCAGACGCCGTGTCCCCGCCCGCGACGGAAAACGCGAGCGGGAAATTGGACGCCCCAAACACTGCGACGGGGCCAAGCGCCATGTTCATCCGGCGCAAATCGCTGCGCGGCATCGGCATACGGTCAGGCAGCGCGGGATCAATGGTGACATCAAGCCAACGACCCGCGCGGACTTCGGCGGCGAATAGGCGCAATTGCCCCATGGTCCGGCCCCGCTCGCCTTCCAACCGTGGGCGCGGCAGGCCGGATTCGGCCATTGCGGTTTCGATAAGGGTATCGCCGAATGCCAAAATCGTGTCGGCAATACTCTCAAGGAACGTGGCACGCGCGTCGGGCGACTGCGTCGAAAACTCGGCAAAGGCCGCCTCGGCCAACGCACAGGCATCTGCCACATCGGCGGCGGTCGCCTCGCAAAAGCCTTGGGGTAGCGTGTCCCCCGTCGCCGGGTTCACGCCATGAAAATGCGCATCGCGGCGGCAATCGCGCGCGCCGATCAAAATCGAACCGTCAATCATACAATTATCCCATCAATGGTTGTCGCGGTGCAGTCCGCGGGTTTGGGCAATGCGTTGGAAGGCCTCGGCCCCTTCCAAAATCGCGCCGGTTTCTAACTGTCCGACCAAGGCACGCTGAATATCCTGCCACGGGGTTTGCGATGCCGGATAAGCATAGCCGCCCGCCGCCGCCAATGCGGCCCGCCGTGCATCCAATTCGGCGTCGGATAGCAACACGTCGGCGGTGCCATTGTTCAAATCGATGCGCACGATGTCGCCACTTTGCAGCAACGCCAGGCCGCCACCCGCCGCTGCTTCGGGCGAAGCGTTCAGGATGCTGGGCGAGCCGGAGGTTCCCGATTGCCGCCCATCGCCCATGCACGGCAAATCGCGCACCCCTTCGCGCAGCAGATAGGCGGGCGCGCGCATGTTCACGACCTCCGCCGCGCCGGGATAACCAATCGGTCCCGCCCCGCGCATGACCAGTAACGTGTTGACATCAATCGCCAGCGACGGGTCATCGATGCGGGCGTGGTAATCCTCCGGCCCGTCGAACACGACCACTGGCCCTTCGAACACATTGAGGGCGTCGGGGTTGCTTAAGTAGCGCGCGCGGAATTCGGGCGAAATCACGCTGGTTTTCATAATCGCACTGTCGAACAAATTGCCCGATAGGACAACGAAACCGGCATCGGCGCGTAAGGGGTTGGCAAAGGCGCGAATGACACGCTCGTCCATAATCTCGGCATCGCGGCAGTTATCGCCGATGATTTGGCCATTAACGGTCATCGCGGTTTCGTGAATAAACCCCTCACCCATCAACTGATTGACCACGGCGGGCACACCGCCCGCGCGGTAATAATCCTCCCCCAAAAACTCGCCCGCAGGCATCAGGTTGACCAGCAAGGGTATGTGATGCCCATGCACCTGCCAATCGCGCACCGACAATTCCACGCCCATATGGCGGGCAATCGCTTGCAAATGAATGGGCGCGTTGGTGGATCCGCCAATGGCAGAATTGACCGCAATCGCGTTCAAAAACGCATCGCGGGTCATAATGTCCGATGGCTTTACATCGTCCCGCACCATGTCCACGATGCGCAGGCCGGTGTGATAGGCGTTCTCCTGACGGTCGCGATAGGGCGCGGGGATGGCCGCGGAACCGGGCAGTGACATGCCCAGCGCCTCGCACAGGCTGTTCATGGTCGTCGCCGTGCCCATGGTGTTGCAATAACCAGTCGATGGCGCGGATGAGGCGACAAGTTTGATAAAGCCCGCATCGTCAATTTCGCCGCGCGACAGCATCTCGCGCGCTTTCCACACAATCGTCCCACTGCCCGTGCGTTCGCCGCCATGCCGGTCGGAGGCATGCCAGCCGTTCAGCATAGGGCCGACGGACAATGCAATCGCAGGGATATTCACCGTCGCGGCGGCCATCAGGCACGCAGGCGTCGTTTTATCGCAGCCAATGGTCAGCACGACGCCGTCCAGCGGGTATCCGTGCAACACCTCAACCAGCCCCAAATAGGCCAAATTGCGGTCCAGCCCAGCGGTGGGCCGCTTGCCCGTTTCTTGAATTGGGTGGACGGGAAACTCAATTGGAATCCCGCCCGCTTGGCGAATGCCATCGCGCACCCGCTCCGCCAGCACCAGATGGTGGCGGTTGCATGGGCTAAGGTCGCTGCCGGTTTGGGCAATCCCAATAATGGGCCGCCCCGACCGCAATTCGTCAAGGCTTAGCCCGAAATTGAGGTAGCGTTCCAGATACAACGCCGTCATGTCGATATTGTCGGGGTTGTTGAACCACGCCGCCGACCGCAATTTCTGTGTCATGGGTTATTGGGCCTTTGCCGGACGATAGACCATGACATGGAGATAGGTTTCGCCCGGGTCCAATCGCGCCGATGGGAAGGCAGGTTGGTTGGGCGCATCGGGGAACTTCTGCGGCTCCAGCGCGATACCGTCACCCATTCGGTAAAGACATCCGCCCTTGCCGATATTCGTACCATCAATGAAGTTACCGGCATAAAATTGCACGCCGGGTTCCGTGGTCAGCACCTCCAACGTGCGGCCCGACACGGGGTCCATCAGGCGTGCGGCGAGTTCCGGCTCGGCCGTTTGCCCTTTGTCCAGCACCCAGTTATGGTCAAAGCCGCGACCGACCAAAATCTGTGCGTCCTTTGCATTGCGCAGGCCGACGTTGACGGGCTTTTCATTGCGGAAATCGAACACTGTGCCCGCGACGGGCGCCAATTCGCCAGTGGGGATCAGCTTTTCGTTGATGGGGGTATAGCGCGATGCGGGCATCATTAGGATGTTGTCCATCGCGCCCTTGGCCGAACATTGGCCCGCCATGTCGAACAGGGCGTGGTTGGTCATGTTGACAACTGTCGGCTTGGTCGTAGTTGCCGTCATGGTGATGGTGAGCGCGCCCATATCGTCCAGCGCATAGGTCACGCGCGTCGTCATCTCGCCGGGATAGCCCATGTCGCCATCGGGGCTGACCCATTCCATCGTGACAGACGCGGTGGAGCCATTTTCAACGCCGATGATTTTCCAATTCTTGCGGTCGAACCCCTCGCCGCCGCCGTGCAGGCTGGTGACGCCGTTGTTGTTCAGCGGCAGGGTGTAGGTCACGCCGTCCAGCGTGAATTTCCCATCGGCAATCCGGTTGGCATAGCGGCCAACGGTGACGCCGAAGAAGTCCTGCACTGCCTCATATTCTTGCGGTGTGTCGTGACCTAAAACGATGTCGGCCATATGCCCATTGGCATCGGGGATGGAAAAGCCTTGTAAGGTCGCGCCATAGGTAAGTATGGTTGCGGTCACGCCATTTGCGGCGGTGAGAGTTATGGCCTCTGTCTTTGCGCCGTTGGCGAGCACGCCCGCATCTTTCCGCTCCGCCGTCGCGGCGATCAAGGGCGCGGTTATGGCCGCCGACATCAAAAGCCCAAGTCCGATTGTTTTGAACACTCGCATATCCCACTCCCATTGTTCTCGCGGCATTGACGCCATAATGTTAGCGCTATACTCATACAAAATAAAATTCAACCGATGAGGGGATGAAAAGTGGCGGGACCAGTTTTACAGGCGAGCACTGGCAGTGTGGGCAGCGCGGGGGGGACACAAAAATACGGAAAAATCCTGGCTTTATTGGCCAGCTTGTTTTTCATGTGGGGGTTCATCACCGTCATCAACAACACGCTGTTGCCCCATTTGCGCAGCGTTTTTGACCTCAGCTATACGCAAACCACCGCCATCGAATCGGTGTGGTTCATTGCCTATTTGGTGGCATCGGTGCCGTCGGCATTCCTCATCAAACGGGTGGGATATAAGAAAGCGATTGTCTTCGGCCTGCTGACCATGGCGGCGGGCGCGTTGGGGATGATCCCGGCGGCGCGAATTCCGTCGTTTGAGGTGACGCTGATCGCGTTGTTCGTCATTGCGTGCGGGATTGCGTTATTGCAAGTCGCCGCCAACCCCTATGTTGCCGTTATCGGGCCAGAGGAAACCGCCGAATCGCGCCTGACTCTGGTGCAGGCGTTCAATTCCATGGGCACGTTTTTCGCGCCCTATTTCGGCGGCTATTTGATCCTAAGCCGCACCGTATCGGGGACCAGCCTTGAAGGCGTAGAAATCACCATGGCGGAACGGATGGCCGATGCGCAGGCCACACAATTGCCCTATATTTTGGTCGCTGTGGTGTTGGTGGCGCTGGCCTTTATCATCGGCCGGTCCAACTTGCCGACCATCAATGCGCAATCAACCGATGCCAATGCGCCGAAGCCAAAATACAGCGATTTGTTGAAGCATCGCAATTTGGTGTTCGGCGTGCCCGCGATTTTTATCTATTTGATTGCCGAAATCGGCGTCGCGAACCTGTTCATTAATTTTGTCGTTCAACCCAATATCGGCAACATGACACAGGCGTCTGCCGCCAATTATCTTGTCCTGATGTGGGGCGGGATGATGGTTGGCCGATTTGCTGGCGCGTTCCTGATGCGCAATTTGCCCGCGGATAAAGTGCTGGCCGCCTTTGCATTGGCCGCGACCATAGTGATGATTGGCGCCGTGACCTTGTCGGGGCCAATGGCGATGTGGGCGCTGATTTTGGTGGGTTTGTGCCATTCGATTATGTTCCCAACTATATTCGTGTTGGGCATCAAAGGGCTTGGCCCCTTGACCGAGGCCGCATCGGGCCTGCTCATTATGGCTATCGGCGGCGGCGCATTGGTGTTTTTGCAAGGCATGTTGGCCGACAGCTATGGCTTGCAAAACAGTTTCTGGTTGACGGTCGCCTGTGAAGTCTACGTGCTGTTCTACGCGCTGTGGGGGTGCAAGACGAAGGCGGCACAGGGATGAGCGATCCGGAATTGGTTTGGGATACTGGCTGTCTTTTGGGTGAAGGGCCGCTTTGGTTTGCGGACGAACAACGGCTTCGCTTTGTTGATATAAAGCAGGGGATGCTGCATAGCTTCGATCCCGCGACCGGCACGGGGCAAAGCATCTGTGTCGGTGGGCAGCCCAGCTTCGTTATGCCGCATGCGGACGGAGGTATGGTCATCGGGTCCAATCATCATCTCTGGCATAGCGCAGGCGCACAGTTGACCGATGGCATCGCGCAAATCGATCAACCTGCGCACAACCGCACCAATGATGGGGCGGTGGATGCGCACGGACGCTTATGGCTTGGCACCATGGACGACCGTGAACAGGAACCCACGGGCACGCTCTATTGCTGGGATCGCGGGGTTCTCCATCCAACCAATGTCAAGGCCGTGGTCACCAATGGGCCTACGATCACCGCCGATGGCCGCACATTATACCATGTCGATTCGGGCCAGCGCACCATTTGGCGCTATACCATTGGCGATGGCCCTACATTGACCGATGGCGAGATTTTCCTGCAACTGACCGAGGCTGATGGTTATCCCGATGGCGTGGTGTTGGATGCCGAAGGATGCCTTTGGGTCGCGCTGTGGGATGGTTGGGCGGTCCGCCGCTATGCGCCCGATGGGCAATTGTTGCAGTCTATCCTTATGCCGTGCGCTCGTGTCACCAAAATCGCCTTTGGCGGCGCGGATCTGTGCACTGTCTACGTTACCACCGCGCGCATTGGTTTGGGCGAGGAGGCATTGCTGCATCAACCGAATGCAGGCGGGCTTTTCGCGTTTCGATCGGTTGTGCCGGGCGTCGCAGCCGTGCCGGTGCGGGGGTAGGGGCGGCGCAATGTTCGGAAAAGGGACATGGTTTGTTGTCTTTATGCGGGTGAAGGGTTAGGCAAGCGTCACAATTGGAGCAACCCATGGCCCGCAAACGCGACCGGCAAGACCATTATGAAACCCCGTCGGAGGACGAGGCATCGGCACAGCCTTTGCCCTGTTGGCTTTGCGCCCGCCCGTTGGGCAGCGTGACCGTCTGGCATCATCCCATCCCCAAAAGCCGCGGCGGGCGCGACACTGTGCCGATGCACCCCATTTGTCAGAATACGATCATCACGCACTTCACCAATTCCGAATTGCAACGGCATGGGATGGATGTGGACGGATTGCTGGCCGATCCTGTGGTGCGCAAATTTGTCGATTGGGTGGCAAAGAAAGACCCCGATTTCAACGCGGCGGTGACGAAGAAGCAGCGTTAGGATTGGTCGCTATGGTTTAAATTGTCGCCAAGCCATGGCCGTCCGTTGCACGACGGTTAACGCGCATAACCCCGCAAAAATATAGGCCAAGGGTGCGAAATAGGCGGGTAATAGGCAAAAGGCTATGAAAAAGCCAATTGTCTCCGCCCCTTCCATCAACCCTGTGCTGTAAAAGAAACTTTTGGTGCCATGCGCGCGCGTTTCCTCCCCCCGTTTGGCGGCTATCGCGGCAAAAGCGAGGAAGCTAACGGCGGTAAGCGTGAAGGCGGCGATAAGGACCATCGCGGCGTTGGTATTTGTGGTGTTGGCCAAACTGAAACCCACGGGAACGGCAATGTAGAACATATAATCGGCGATGCTGTCGAGATAGCCGCCAAAATCGCTTATCCCACCCGCCCGCGCCACGGCTCCGTCCAGCCCGTCGGCAAGGCGGTTGGCGATGATGAGCACAAGGCCGATGGCGTAAAGCTCCCTCGCGATGGCCGCGCCCGCCATTATGCCAAGCAGCGAGCCGAACAGCGTGACAACATTCGCGCCAATCCCCGCCCGTGCCAATCCGCGTCCGATGGCATTCAGCGGCGGGTCGATGATCGGGCGCAGGCGGGCGTCAAACATGGCTTACCCTTTCGCGTCCTACCATGTGACTAAACCAATAACCGCACCAGTCATCAACGTCGTCATATTGCCCGCGAGCCAGCTTTTCATGCCTAATGCCGCGACATCGCCGCGCCGTTCAGGGGCCAATGCGCCGACCGTGGAAATCAGCAACCCGACGCTGGCCAAATTGGCGACACCGGACAGGGCATAAGTGGTGATAAGCGCGCTGCGTGCATCCAAGGTTCCAGCGGGCAGGGCGGCCAAATCGAGATAAGCGACATATTCGTTCAATATCGCCTTCGTCCCCATCACTGCGCCCGCCGCCGGTGCTTGATCCCATGGCACGCCAATCGCCCACAGCATCGGCGCGAACGCCCAACCGAAGATACGGCGTAACGTCACAGGCGCGGCATCGACCAAGGGGAGCATAGCCAGCATCTGATCGACCAAATTGACGAGGGCAAAGACGACAATGATCACGCCAATCACCGCCAACACCAATTGCACCCCGTCCATTGTCCCGCGAATAATGGCGTCCATGGCGCCCTCATATTTTAGGTCCGGCTCCGCATCCTCCGCCGATGTGGCGCCTTCCGATGGCACCATGATGCGCGCGATGAGCACGGCGGCGGGCAGCGAGATGAGCGAGGCGACAATCATATGGCCCACCGCATTGGGCACAGTCTTGGCCAAGGTGGTGGCATAAAGCACCAACAATGCGCCCGAAATCGTTGCCATAATCATCACCATGGCCATGAACAATTCGCCCCGGTTCATCCGGTTGAACCACGCACGCAGCACCAATGGTGTTTCCACCACGCCTAAAAACATGGTGGCCCCACCGGCAAGGCCAACGACGCCGCTGACCCCCATTGTCTTTCTTAAGACAAAGGACAACCCGCGCACGGCAGCGCGGAGGATGCCCCAATGCCAAAACAACGCCGACAGCGCCGAAAGCGTGATGATGAGCGGCAAGATTTGAAATGCGATGATGAGCGGCGGCTCCGCATCATCCTTTAAAACAAAGGGTATCGGCCCGCCGCCCGTATAACCGAACATATAGGATGAGCCGACGAGCGTCGCCCGCTCCACCGCGCTGACCGCTTCATTGGCAAAGCCGACGAGAGTCCAGACAAAGGGAACGCGGGTGACGATAAGGGCAATGCCAACTTGCAACGCCAACGCGCCCGCAATCCATCGCCACGATGGACGCAGCGCGCGGTTTTCGGACAGGGCAAACGCAATGCCGATAAGGGCGGTTAGACCAATCAGCCCCTGAAAATGTTGCAAAACCGCCATTTATACTCCCTAGAATTTCCACGCGGCGCCGAATTGAAATTGCCGTGGCGGCCCCGCGTTACGCTGCACAAAGGGTGCGCCGCCGCCGAATTGTATCTGGTTAGACGTGGTTGCGGCATTGGCAAAGCCGGATTCATTGTTCGCGTTGAACAAGTTAAACACATCCGCGCTCAACTCAATCGCGCCAAGGCCGGTGGGGATGGCATAGCGAAACCCGACATCGACGGTAGCCGACCATGGCAGGCGCGCCGAATTGCGCCCAACGCCCGGATAGCGGTCCGAATTGCCGACGTAATTCTCCCCAAAGGACGCGCCGTCGCCGTTCAAATCCTGCGTCCCGAACAGGCTGGCATCGGGGACAAGGTTCACCGGTTGCCCCGATTGGAACAGGCCCGCGATGCTGATGCTGAGGCCGTCCACTGGATAGAGGAACCCAACCGCCGAAATCACATGGCGGCGGTCGTTCGCCGAGGGACCCCATTCGGTGCTGAAATCATTGCTGTTCGCGGCGCGGAAATTGATGTCGTCGGTGTCGTTCTTCAGACTTGACAATGTGTAGGACAGGCGGAACGCATAGGCATCTTCGCCGCGCGTTTTGTTCACTTGTAGGTTGAGGGCGACATATTCCGACTTGCCCGCCGTTTCGGATACCGTGATTTGCCGCGCACCGCCGTCGATCCACGCGACGGGCCGTGTGGCATCGGCGTCCGCTTGCGACCGGACGAGGCCGAGCGACTGCGCCAAAGTAAAGCGCGCCGCATTGTCGGGCAACGCGCGCAGGGCCGCGATATTGGCAGGGGTAAGGTTTGCCAAATTGGGCGTAAACGGCGTGGGCGTATTCAAATCGCGCAGGCGCGGCAAATTGTGCGACCGGCTATAAATCACATCCACGCCAAGGGTCAGCGTGTCGCTGGCCTGATATTGATACCCCGCCGACAATTGCAACGCCCACGGGCTGTCATACCCCGTCGGGCTTAAAATCCGCCCCTCACCAATGCGCGCGGTGTCGCGCAGGCTTTGTACCTGTACCGGTGTCGGGCAAGTGGCGAGGATCACGCAATTCGGTGTCGCGGTGATATTGCCGTCAAAGGTGATTGCGCCCAAATCCACGCCCGCAGAGATAAGGCCCAGCCCCTGCAACTGCCCCAATTGCGTCAGGAACCCCGGCGAAGTGGTGTTCCGTTGCAGCGCGTCGGAGACGACGGCATAGGACATCTTGCCGTAAAATATCCCCGCGCCGAACCGCAACGACGACCGCGCATCGGGGCGGAAATTGAGCGACAAACGCGGCGCAAAATTGTTATAATCGCCACCGCCTGCGCCCTTGCCAGTCAAGCTGTCATAATCCCACCGCACGCCGAGAGTTGCGGTCAGCTTGGGCGATACTTGCCACTCATCCTCAACATAGAGCGCGATTTGTGTCTGGTCTGTGCCAAAACTCGCGGGGCGGAGTTCGACGGCATAATTGATAAGCTGCGGGTTGAGGGCCAGCACATCGGCGGCGCTGAGGTCCAACCCCGCGCCGCTGCCGACCAATGCCAATCGTTGCGCCTCGGTCAATCGCACGGTGTAGTTGCCATCGGGATTGCCGCCGCCGAACAGGGAAAAATCGGAGACTATCACATCGCCGCCGATGCTAACCGAATGCGCGCCGAAATTGCGCCGCAAACGGTGCGTGGTTTGCCAGCTTTGCTCATTACTATCAAACGCATAGCCGGGGTGGCCGACGACGCCAATCGTCAACCCAGTCGGCCCCTGTATCGCCACTTGCGGCCCCGCCGGACCTTTGGGAAGGGCGTAGTTCCAATCGAATCGCCCATATTGCACCGCGCCGTTGTAGCTCCACACATCCCCAGAAAAGCTGGCCGAGGCGGCGATCAGCGTGCTGTCGCGGCGTTGTTCCGACCCCGCGCTGGGGAACGTCACATTGCCGCCGCCCAGCCCGCCGCCGGGCCGGTCAATGCTCACCCGCCCGATATTACCGCGCAGGGAGAGCGTCCAGGCATCGGTCAACCGATGGTCAAGACGCAGCGAGCCGAGGAGGAATTCGTTCCGGCCCGTCACCGTGTCGACCACGCCCAAGGCTGGCGCATCGACAATTTGCTCATTGCGGTCGCGGGTATATTCCAGGTTGGCGGCGAAGAAGGTTTTGTCCTTCACCAATGCGCCGGACAAGCTACCGCCCGCCTGATAGCGTTCAAAACTTTCGCCTACCGCATTGCCCGTCAAGTCGCGGCGCGGGAAGGCGGACGCGGAGTCCAATGGCCGCCCCGGACGGACGAGCGTATAGACTTCGCCCTTGGTTTCATTGCCGCCCGATGGCGTAGTGTAGCTGACAATGCCGTTGGCGGTGCGGCCATATTCGACCGAATAGCTGTTGGCGAGCACCGTCACATTTTGTGTAAAGCCCAGTGGCACCGGAAATTTGATGCCGCCCAAAAAATTCTCATTATTGTCGAGGCCATCGATCAAATACTGGCTG
>JBGSSR010000125.1:0-2254 GCA_041736905.1 Sphingomonadaceae bacterium
GCCGTGGGTGAGTGTGATGAGTTGCGGCACGATTTGCGCCAATCGGTCGGTGATGATGGCAGGGCACGGCTGCCCCACCGCCGAATAGCAATTTTTGAGCAGCGACAACGCCTGTATCGCCTCAATAAGGGAAAGTGGCGCGCGCGATGCCACACCGCCGTCGGCAAGCACGCAATCGGACAAAGCACGGGTCAGTCCGATTTCGCCATTGACTTGCCGCGCCTTTCCCTTCGGCAGCAACAACCCTGCCGCGACCACGCCAATCCATGCAATGGCGCGCGGCCTTCCCCGCCGCGCCTTATCCGCGAACCGGTCAAGATAATCGGCGCAGGATGCCACATGGGATAGGATTCGTGCGCGGTATTCCTTGTCCGTGTTCGACAACAGCATCGGCGCATAGGCCGCAATGTTCAGCAATCGCCACGCCACCGTATCCGCCGCCCATGCGCTGTGCCCCGTCGGCTTGTCGAGCGCACGCAGCCAACGCTCCGCCAATGCCTCGGCGTAGGGCCGTGCCTCCCCCAAGGCGGCGGCAGCATCCAAATCGCGCAGCCAGTCAAAACGATGGATGTAGTTGAGGTATGCGGGCGGCAAGACGAGCTTCTTGAAATCCGACCGGTCGGTGCATTCGTCGATACCATTGAAATGGAAACGTCCCGCCATAATTGCACGGCCTCGCGCGGCATTGGCGGGAACGGTATCGGCTGGCACGGCGAGCAGGCGGGTGGCGCGCGCATCGGCGCTTCTGCGACCACCGGGGATGTGCCATTGCAGGCGATAGAAATAGCGCTCTAAATCCGCGAACAGGCCTTCTTTAGGTGTGTGGATGAGCGCAGGTGGCGGGGCATTACCAGTGTCCAAGAGGGACGGCGGGGCGTCAGCGTCAGGCAAAAAGTCAAGCTGCTCGCCCGCATCCTCCGCCGTATTTGCCCCCCGTCCGTGCATCGCCCCTGCGTCCTCTTGTTAGCCCCGTAGTGCCCGGATATTGTCGGCGTACATGCTTGGCCCGCCCTTAAATGTCGCTGACCCCGCAACCAGCACATCCGCGCCCGCCTCAATACAAAGCCGCGCGGTTTCGACGTTGACGCCGCCGTCAACCTCAAGGTGGATGGGTCGCCCCTGCTTATCGATCATTTTGCGGATCGCCTCAATTTTCTTGAGTTGCGAATGGATAAAACTTTGCCCGCCAAAGCCGGGGTTGACGCTCATGACCAGCACAAGGTCCACCATATCGATGAGGTAATCCAGCATTTTGGCCGGTGTGCCGGGGTTCAACACAACGCCCGGTTTCTTGCCGAGCGCTCGGATCGCCTGCAACGTGCGGTGGATGTGCGGGCCAGCCTCCGGATGCACCGTGATAATGTCCGCACCCGCTTCGGCAAAGGCCTCAAGATACGGGTCAATCGGCGCAATCATCAAATGCACGTCAAGGGTCTTGGCGGTGTGCGGGCGCAAAGCCTTCACCACATCGGGACCGATGGTGATGTTGGGCACAAAATGGCCGTCCATCACGTCAATATGCACCCAGTCGGCGCCAGCGGCATCAATGGCGCGCACTTCCTCACCCAATTTGGCGAAGTCGGCGGAGAGAATGGAGGGAGAAATCAGAATATCGCGCATAAAGACCGTTCCTTTGGCCCGCCATGCGGCCTTGCGCGCCGCGGTGCAAGGCTTAGGACGAAAATGCCAACCGAAAACTGTTGAAAAATGGGGCAGCGTGCTTGCTGTGTCACATTTTTACGCGGCTTTTCCTTTTCGGCCAGAGCGTATGAGTGGTTACGCCGCTATTTTCCGCAACCGCGCGGCGAAGAATCCGTCCAACGACCCGTGTTCGCTAAGCAACCATGGCCCCGTTCGCAAGGTGCCATCGACGGCGGGTTCGACGCCATCGGGCAGTTCCGCCGTGCCGATAGGGTCAAGCGTGAAGTCGGGGCGGGCGGATAGGAAGGCGGCGATTTGCTCTTCGCCTTCGCGCTGCTCCAACGAGCATACGGCGTAAACCAATGTGCCGCCGCCTGCGACCCAATCGGCGGCACGGGACAGCATGGCGGATTGCAACGCCACCGTCTCGTCTATTTGCCGTTCCCCCACACGGATGAGCACATCGGGGTGACGGCGGAAAATGCCGGTTGCGCTGCATGGCGCGTCGAGCAGAACGGCGTCGAATTTCGCTTCTGGCGTCCATTTCAGGGCGTCTGCGCAGATTGTTTCCGCTTCTGTTCCCGTGCGCACGAAGTTGTCCGCCATCCGTTTG
>JBGSSR010000050.1:0-3588 GCA_041736905.1 Sphingomonadaceae bacterium
CGGCAACGAAGCAGAAGTCAGCGAAGTCGGCAGCGTGCTGTCCGTCGGTGACGGCATCGCCCGCGTTCACGGACTCGACAAGGTTCAGGCCGGTGAAATGGTCGAATTCTCCAACGGTGTGCAGGGCATGGCCTTGAACCTCGAAGCCGATAACGTCGGCGTCGTGATCTTCGGCTCCGACGCGCAGATTAAAGAAGGCGATGTCGTTAAGCGGACCGGCACCATCGTGGACGTTCCCATCGGTAAGGGACTGCTTGGCCGTGTCGTTGACGGCCTTGGCAACCCCATCGATGGCAAAGGCCCAATTGAATATACCGAGCGTAAGCGCGTTGAGGTGAAAGCCCCGGGCATCATCCCGCGCAAATCGGTGCATGAACCTGTTCAAACCGGCCTGAACCTTGTCGAGTCCGTGAACGCGGGCGATGCCGTCACCGACGGACAGCACGCTGCCGACTTCGCTGACTTCTGCTTCGTTGCCGAAGTTGGCAATCTGGTCCTTAATGACCTTCGAAATTTCTGCTGCGCGAATATCCATGACTTATCTTCAACCTTTCATCGCGTTGGCGAGGGTGTTCAAACGGGTTTTGATCGAGCTATCGATCATTTGACTGCCAATACGGACGACCAACCCGCCAAGAAGCGAGGGGTCAACCTTGGTAGAAACGGTAACGTCGCTGCCGACGCGTTTTTTCAGGTTCGCCTTTACAGCATCAACCTGAGCATCGGTGAGCGGGAAGGCGCTTGCCACTTCGGCGCGCACTTCGCCGCGATGGGCGGAGAGCAGGGAACCGAACGAGCGAATGACGGCGGGCAATTCGGCAAGACGACGATTGTCGGCCAGCACACCCAAGGTGTTTCCGGTCAACGTATCCAGCTTCATCTTTTTCGCCAAAGCCGCAACGGTTGCCTTTGCGGCATCGCGGCCGACAACTGGGCTGCTGATTAAGGCGCGCAGGTCGGCGGATTCGATGAGCGCATTGTTCAAAGAATCGAGGCTGGCCTCAACCTTATCAAGCGCTTTTGTGTTTTGGGCCAAATCAAACAGGGCCGTTGCGTAACGTCCTGCTAAACTTGCCGAAATGCCGCCGGAATTCTCCACGCGTGCTGCTCCTCCGCTTTGGGATTGGAATTTGGTTTGCCGCGGGGCTCAGAGTGCCTGTTTCCCCGCATTGGGGCGGCGCTTAGCAACCTTATTGCTGCGATGCAAGATAGGCTTGCCGGTTTTTCGAGCGATTTAGGACAGACCGGCAGTTTAGGGGTTAATTTGTCACGCGGTCGTATGCGAATTGTCTCGGAATTACCGCATCATTTGCCACTTGAACGGCCGCGTTACATTCGCCTTTGCAACGCATTGAACCTTAGTCTAATAGGCCAGAATTACGGGCTAGGGAGAAAATCGACAATGAGATTTGGCAATCAAGCGGGCGTGCCCATTGCTGACCCTGAACATGGACTTGCGTATAAAATTTTCCAATTCCCTCTCATGCTTCTTATCATCGGCGTGGCTATCCAATTTGCAGCAATTGCCGCAGGCTCGCAAATCCGCGTCTTCATCGACCCAAAGGACGACAGCCCCGCATTGCTCCTTGTCGTCGTGCTGGTTTGCGCCATGGCGTTGGGCGCTCACAGGCTGTTCAACCTTTACGTCGATCGTTCCCCGCACAACGATGTCGAGGGCACAGGCGCAATCATGGAAACGGGGGCAGGGATTGCCTTCGGCTTCCTGTTATTTTCCTTCATCACCGGCATCGTTTGGGTCATGGGCGGATATGAACCGGGCCAGCTTATCGGGTGGCATACCATTTGGCAGATGTTGGCAACATTTGCCCTAGCCCCGGGCGTGATGGAGGAAATCGTCTTTCGCGGCCTATTGTTCCGTTTTGTGGAGCGGATGGCGGGCAGCTGGATAGCCTTGACCGTGTCGGGTGCGCTGTTCGGTTTTGCGCATTATGCCAACCCCAACGGCGGCGTGATTCCCGCCATTGCGATTGCAATTGAGGCGGGAATCATGCTCGGCGCGGTCTATATGCTGACGCGGCGGTTGTGGGCGGCGATTGGTGTACACGCGGCGTGGAATTTTACGCAAGGTTGGGTCTTTGGCATCCCCGTGTCGGGAATCAAGGAGCCTGGTTTGGTCGATTCGACCCTGTCCGGCCCCGACTGGCTAACCGGCGGTGCCTTCGGGTTGGAAGCTTCGGCGGTGGCGATGGTGCTGGCGACGGTCGCAGGGTTGGTGTTGCTTCGCATGGCGCACCAAAAGGGTCGGTTTGTGGCGCCAATGTGGGCGAAACGCTAACATTTTCTCGAAAAGCGTTTGAACGCACATTTCGGGAAGCGACGCTAATCGCAATGGGGTAAATCCTTCAAAACTTCAAAAGGAGATTTGCGATGGCGTATAGTATAAAAGGGTTGGACCCCGCCCAGTTTTTGCCCTATTTCGAAATGTCAGATACAGATTTGGCCGACAACAAGGCTGTTTTGTTGAAGGCGACAACACCAACCGGATTTCGATGCCGTGTTTCTTTGGATTTTGTTCCAGTTGGGCAAGATGTCTGTCTGCTGCATTATATCAACCATAATGTTCAGACACCATATCACAATTCTTACGCGATCTATGTCGGCAAAGCTGCGGTTAGGGCGGCAGAATATGTGGACGAAATTCCGCCCGTTTTTGTCGGAGTTACGCTTGCTTTGCGGTGTTTCGATGTTTTCGACAATTTGCAATCCGCGGTGTTGACTATGGCCAATGACGACGTTGATGTCGCATTGCGCAAAGCGTTTGAAAATCCAGACATTGCCTATATTCATGCCCATAATGCGGCCCATGGGTGCTTTGCCGCGCGTGTTGAGCGTCATTGATGGTGGCGGTAGTTCCCGACGAAGATACGGCTTGGTCTGCCGTGTTGCGGCGAGATCGCTCTTTCGATGGCTTGTTCGTGACCGGAGTCATTTCAACGGGAATTTATTGCCGGCCCAGTTGCGCCGCCCGGCATCCCGCTCGCAAAAACGTCCGCTTTTTCAGCAATGGAGATGCTGCAAGTGCCGCTGGATTGCGCGCTTGTCTAAGGTGTTTGCCCAATGAAGTCGCACGCGACCGGCACGCTGTGGCCTTGGCGCTGGAACTATTGATGGGGGACACCCCGCCGCCACTAAAAGAACTTTCCGCCCAAGTCGGCTATACGCCACACCATTTTTTGCGATTGTTCCAACGGGATTTGGGCGTCACACCGGCGGCGTGGGTCAGGCGCAACCGATTACGCCGCGCAATTGCGGAAATCGCTGATGGCGCGTCGGTAACGGAAGCGATTTATGCCGCTGGATATTCGGCCCCCAGTCGGTTTTATGCGGATAAGAAATTGTACGGCGAAGAAAATTGACGGGGTAGGAAGCGGACGTCACATAAAGTTATACGGGTCCACATCCACACTTACCCGCACCCCGCGCGGGAAGGTGAGGGCGGAGAGCCATTCGCGGATGATGTCCTGCACCTCCACCGACCGGCGAGCGTGGATGAGCAGGCGTTGTCGGTAACGGCCGCGTAGGAGGGAGAGTGGCGCGGGCGCGGGCCCCAGCACCGCCATGTCGGGC
>JBGSSR010000238.1:0-3191 GCA_041736905.1 Sphingomonadaceae bacterium
CGCCGCGCGGAAAAAGGGCCGGATGGCGTCACCAGCGGCATCGGCCAAACGGGCGGCAAGGGCAAGGTCGTCTTTGGTCATGGCACCCCCATGCCGTTTAATCGGACGGAATCCAATAGGCCGAACCATCAATGATAAAAATGTCGGCTTCATTCTCAAAATATACGAATGATTTAGTTTCAACTATTCCGTTATCGAACGCAAATTTTATCGTGTAGCCATCGATCGTGTAGGCGCCGCTAGATTCGGGACTGGAGTTACTACCTGCGAAACCGATGCCGCCGCTTCCGCCAAAAAATCCGCTGTCTTTGGCCCACGAAAATCGGCCCGATTTGTCCATGCGCAAATCTTCGGACCAGCTGGTCGTCGTGTAGTTTTCTATACCGCCCACTGTCATCCCGCCAGAGGAGCGATATGTGCCACGATATGTCGTGCCCTTTGGCGCGGGACCTAACAATTCATCCGCCTCAATCTCGCTCGGCTCTCCGTTGCTATCGGGATAAGTGACATAATAGGTTTGGCCCTTTTTGGCCCAAGTTCCAACGTTATTCGGATATTCCCTGCGATAAACGCGCAGGCTGGGGTCTTCAATAAATTCAGACAAACAATTCCAGCATGCCGTGCCGTCCTTAAAGAGCACAGAGGTCGACTCAGTCCGGTTCAGATAGCCCGCTGGACCGCCAAACATGTATATGAGGTCGGATTTGTACCGTACGCCCAATATCTTGTTGGAGTGTTCGGCGGTAAACGTCGTCGCGGCAGGGCGGTTCGGCGTGGCTTTGGCAGGTGCCTTTGCGGCAACCGCGGGCTTTGCCACCGTCTTGGGCACAAATCCTTTCGGCCCAAGGGTCAGTTGCGCAAAATCGACATTGAAGGTTTGCAAATTCACTTCGGCAAATGTCTTTGATAGTTGCGGCACCAATTTTGGCGAGCTTTCCTTTGCTGACTCTAACGCCCCCTGCTGCACCGCCATGTCCAGCATTAGGGCGTCGGCCATAGCCTGCTTGTCGGCATCGGATAATTTAGCCAAATCAACCGACACAGCGCCCAATTGCGCGCGTATAGCCATTAACTGCGCTTTTGTTGGATCATCGGTTTTTCCGCCGTTAGCGACTTGATACGCGCTGAACCAACTTAGCGCGAGCACATCCCCCAAATCATCGGCGCGCATTCCATATTTGCCTAGATAATCATTAATGATGGTATAGAGGTCCACTTGCGTGGCCAATGCTTGATACATTTCCGCCAACGCTGGGTTGCTGGACTTGGCCGACGCCACCGCTTTGGCATAATTCGCCTTTCGCCTTTGAGGGTCGGACACATAACGCAGGTTCGCTGGAGCCGTCACCTTGGCCGTTTGCTCATTTTGGCAGCCGAATTGCGTTATCGCCCCTAACTCAGGGACTTGTGCGGCAGCTGGCGCTGTTGCGGATAACATCACCGCGAAGGCAAGCGCCCGCGCCATTGGCCTGCGAAGTAACAATTGCGACATAACGACCCATCCTTATGGTGTTAAGACAGCCTTGTTTTTTCAATAGACTATCATCGTTGATGAGAAAAACAAGAAAAGGGCGACGCATCACGATGACAAACGCAAAGCAACCCTTTATGGCGAGCCCCGAACCGGCACTGCCGGTGCACATCAGAAAGGATTACCCATGGCAGACACCCTTACCCTCACCCTCGATTCCGGCGGCGATGTCGTTATTAAACTGCGCGCCGATTTGGCCCCCGGCCATGTTGAACGTATCAGCGCACTGGCTGCCGAAGGCTTTTACGATGGCGTTGTGTTCCACCGCGTCATCCCCGGCTTCATGGCGCAGGGCGGCGACCCAACGGGCACCGGCATGGGCGGCAGCCAGCTGCCCGATTTGAAGGCGGAATTTAACGACCTCAGCCACCAACGCGGCGTATGCTCGATGGCCCGCTCACAAAGCCCGAACAGCGCGAACAGCCAGTTTTTCATCTGCTTTGATGATGCCAGCTTCCTCGACCTCCAATACACCGCATGGGGTGAAGTGACGAGCGGCATGGAACATGTCGATGCCCTGCCTAAGGGTGAGCCACCACGCACACCGGGCAAGATTGTTAAGGCAACCGTGGCCTAAAATTCGAAAGGGCGCTCAATTGAGCGCCCTTTTTTATTTCTGAATGGGCAGTCCCGCTGCCTCCCATGCCAAAATCCCGCCGTCCAAATGGCGGATCGATTGGCCGGTGGTTTCGACATAGGCCTTTGCCGGCTTGCCCGACCGATTGTCGGATCGGCAATAGAGGATGGTTTCTTTACCCTCTACCTTGGGCAGTTTCGTCGAGTCGAATTGGTCCAAAGGCATATGAATCGCGCCCTCCAAATGGCCGTCGGCGAATTCTTCCGAGGTGCGAACATCGACCAGCACAACCTTGTCCGATTGGATCAGCACATCCAACGCGGCGGCGTCCAATGTCGAGTAAGTCGCGCCTGTCTCCGTCGCGCCCGCGTCAGCCGAGCAAGCGGTGACCGATAGGCCACTGGTGAACAAAGCCATCGCTATTAGCGCTGTTTTTAATTTCATCACACATTCCTCAAACCATGATGTTTCGGAAACTACGACCACGCTTGACGTGGGTCAAGGACGCGCGCTCTGATAGCGGGCAAACCGCGCCCAACCAATGCAAGAACAGGAGCCCCCGATGGCAAACAGCAATTTCAAAAACTGGCCCGAAATGGCCGCCAATCTCTCACCCGCGGTAAAGGAATTGCACAAAACCGCGCCCGAAGTCATGAAGGCCTTCCGCGAAATGGGTGCCGCCGCGCATGGCGCGGGCGCGTTGGATGCCAAGACCAAGGAGTTGCTGGCGGTCGCCATTGCGGTCGCAATCCGGTGTGATCCGTGCATCACCTACCATGTTGAGGGCGCACGCAAACATGGCGCAACGCGCGAGGAAATCGCCGAAACCATGGGCCTTGCCGTCTATATGGGTGCAGGACCCAGCGTGATGTACGCGGCGCAGGCGTTGGAGGCATACGACCAATATGTCGACAAAGCGGCGGGCTAATCCGCGCCTATTCCGCCGCCGCGTCAGGCGCGAGCCAGATGGCACGCAATAGGCCGCCGTCGGGAGCCACGCGAATCGGCACCGTCACGCCGCGCGCCTTAAGCTCTGCAGCGAGCCATTGCGTTTGCCCCTCCGGCCCGCTTAGGCCGATGGGC
>JBGSSR010000269.1:0-6786 GCA_041736905.1 Sphingomonadaceae bacterium
GCCGTGCGCGTGCTGCGCGATCCCGCCGATGGTGCGTTCTTGGACGAGGCGTTGGCGCTCTTCTTCCCCGGGCCGAACAGCGCTACCGGTGAAGATTTGTTCGAACTCCATTGCCACGGCAGCCGCGCCGTTGTGTCGCGCCTGTTCGCTATATTGGCCGACGCCGGATTGCGCGAGGCGGAGGCGGGGGAATTTACCCGCCGTGCCTTTGCCAATGGCCGCATGGATTTGAATCAGGCCGACGGCCTAGCCGAACTGCTCGCCGCCGAGGATGAACGGTCGCGCAAGGCCGCCGGTGCCGCCTATCAGGGGCAATTTTCCCGCGCGGTAGAGGGCTGGCAGGCCGAAGTATTGCGCCTGTCCGCCTTCGTCGAAACGCAATTGGACTTCGCCGATGAAGACGATGTAGCGGAAGGCGATGACGCCACATTGCGCGATGCTATCGCTGTATTGGTCACCGATATGCGCGCTCTGCTGGCCCATCCGCCCGCCGAACGATTGCATCAGGGGCTGTCGGTAGTGATTGCCGGGCCGCCAAACAGCGGCAAATCCACATTGCTCAATCGGATCGCGGGGCGGGAAGCGGCGATTGTGTCCGACCAAGCCGGGACGACGCGCGATTTGATCGAACTGCCCGTGCGCATAGCCGGCCGCGCGTTTCTGCTGACGGATAGCGCGGGGTTGCGCTCCGAGACCGATGACGCGATTGAGGCGATTGGCATCGCGCGCGCTGAGGCGGCGATTGCGGCGGCGGACATTCTGCTATGGTTGGGTGAAGAAGGTGCTGCCCCGCTCCATGACCATTGCATAGAAATCGCGGCGCGGGCCGATTGTAAGGACTTCACGCCAAAGGGCGCCGATGCCATCATTCTTTCGGCGGAGACGGGGCAGGGGGTTAACGCCCTGCTCGATCAGCTTGTCGCGTTGGGCGATACGTTGTTGCCGCCCGCCGATGTGGTGGCGCTGAACCGGCGGCAACGCGGTTTGCTGACCGAGGCAGTGGAACATTTGGACGCGGCGGGCACTACGCATGACTGGCTGATTCGCGGCGAGATGCTGCGCCTGACCCGCGGGTCGCTCGACAAAATCACGGGACGCGCGGCGACGGAGGATATGCTCGACGCCTTGTTCGGGCGGTTTTGTATTGGCAAATGATGCCTTGAGAATGTTTCACGTGAAACATTCTGGTCACTCCCACCCCTAAAAATGTTTCACGTGAAACATTTTGCCTGCCAGTCACACCCTTAACCACGAAAGCCTTTTGACGCTGCCCCGCACTTGGCCTAGGAGTGGAGCATGAGCCAAGCGGATTTCACATTTGACGTTATCGTCGTTGGCGGCGGGCACGCCGGCACAGAAGCTGCCGCCGCGGTCGCGCGTATGGGCGCACGCGTCGCCTTGGTCAGTTTCGACGCCAGCAAAATCGGTGCTATGTCCTGCAATCCGGCCATTGGCGGACTGGGCAAAGGGCACCTCGTGCGCGAAGTTGACGCCTATGACGGCCTCATCGGAGTTGCCGCCGACGATGCCGCCATTCATTACCGGATGCTCAACCGCAGCAAGGGCAGCGCCGTACAAGGCCCGCGTATTCAGGCCGACCGGAAACTCTACGCCGCGTCAATACAGCGCCAATTGGCCACCTATCATACCATCCAAATTGTGGAGGGAGAAGCCGCCGCGTTACGTCTCAACGGAACGCGCGTCGAAGGCTTAGACCTCGCCGATGGCACCGCCATCCATGCTCCCGCCGTTATCCTCGCGACCGGAACCTTCCTTGGCGGCCGGCTGTTTCGCGGGGAGGAACGCTATGACGGTGGACGGATTGAGGAACGTGCGGCGACGCGATTAGCGGACCAATTGCGCGACACCGGCCTGCCGCTTGCCCGCCTAAAAACCGGCACGCCGCCGCGTTTAGACGGACGCACGATTGATTGGGCCAAGCTGGAAACACAGGAGTCGGATAGCGAACCATGGACCATGTCCCCATTGTCGCCAGAGCGCGCCAATCCACAACTGTTCTGCGCGATTAGCCGCACCAATGAAGCCGCGCACGATATTATCCGCGCCAATCTGCATCGCTCGCCCTTATTTGGCGGCGATATTGCGGGGCGCGGGCCGCGCTATTGCCCGTCGATTGAGGACAAAATCTTCCGCTTTGCCGACCGTGACAGCCATCAGGTGTTCTTGGAACCCGAGGGGTTGGACGACCCGCTCATCTACCCCAATGGCATTTCGACCAGCCTGCCCAGCGATGTGCAATTGGCGATGTTGCGCACCATGGATGGACTCGAGTCGGTCGAAATGGTCGTGCCGGGCTATGCCGTCGAATATGACCATATCGACCCGCGCCTGCTCGATTCGGCGCTGGCGATGCGCGATTTTGACGGCCTCTATTGCGCGGGGCAGATTAACGGTACCACGGGATATGAAGAGGCGGCGGCGCAGGGTTTGGTCGCGGGCCTGAATGCGGCGGCGGCTGTTCTTGGCAAGGATGCGCCGCGTTTTGACCGGCTCTCGTCCTATATCGGCGTAATGGTTGACGACCTGATTTTGCAAGGCGTGACCGAACCCTATCGCATGTTGACCGCACGCGCGGAGTATCGTCTGCACCTACGCGCCGACAATGCGATGACGAGGCTTACGCCCGATGCGTTGCGGCTTGGGGCAGTGCGGGAGGATCGCGCTGCGTTGTTCCTGCGTCAGTCAGAAGAACGCGCGGCGGTTGATGCCGTGTTTGCGCGGGACTATACCGCCGACCAACTTGCCGCGCTGAACCTGCCCGATTTGCCGCGGGATCAGGGGCTGCAGGCTTTGTCGGCGTGGTTGCGGTATCCCGCGTTGACCGCCGATGCGGTGCGTGCTGCCTTTGCCGATGACCTTGCCAGCGTGGGCGAAGACGCCCTGACCGAGCGGATGGAGGATGCGGCCTACGCGCCCTATATCGAACGGCAGGCGCGCGAAATTGCCGATTTGCGCGATAATGAGGCGCTGAAACTGCCCGCCGGATTTGATTACACCGCCGTTCCCGGCCTAAGCCATGAGATGGTGGAGCGGTTATCGGCGGCGCGGCCCGAATCGCTTGCCGCCGCCTCACGGATTCGCGGCATCACGCCCGCCGCGCTATCCGCAATCTTGGTGCAGGCAAAACGCCGCGCCGTTTCTCATTCCCCCGTATCGGAGAACGCATGACCGAGGCGCACACAGAATCGTTGGCCGAATCAACGCCCGAAACGATGACCGAGGATGCGGCCAAACTCTGGCTGGCCGAGACGCTGAATGTTTCACGTGAAACATTTTCCGCGCTCGATACGTATGTCGCACTGATTCTCGATGAGATGACGCGACAGAATCTCATCGCGCCATCGACCGCACCGCATATCTGGGCGCGACATATTGTCGATTCGGCGCAACTTTTGCTCCACACCGACCGCGATCGGAACGGGCTTTGGCTCGACCTTGGCAGCGGCGCGGGGTTACCGGGGATGGTTATCGCGCTGTTAACCGACCGCCCCGTGCGCCTGGTCGAATCGCGACGGTTACGCCATGAATTCCTTAGCCGATGCGTCGCCGAACTGGGCCTTTCGGGCCGAGTCGCTGTGGAAGCTGGCAAGCTGGAGGCCATGGCCCCCGTCACCGCGGATGTTATCAGCGCGCGCGCCTTTGCTCCCTTGCCTAAATTATTAACGCTGGCGACGCGATTTGCGGACGAAAACACGCGATGGGTGTTACCAAAGGGCGCGAATGCGGCTATAGAATTGGACGAAGCGCGCCGGCACTGGATCGCGCATTTCCAAATCAAGCCCAGCGTGACCAGCGACGATTCCGGCATCCTCGTCGGCACGGTCAAGGGCAAAGCCGGAAGGGCGGGCAGACGGTTATGATCAAAATCGCCGTTGCGAATCAAAAGGGCGGAGTGGGCAAAACGACCACCGCCATTAACCTTGCCACCGCAATGGCCGCCGTGGGTTGGCGCGTGTTGCTATTCGATCTGGACCCACAAGGCAACGCCTCGACCGGCCTTGGTATTGGGCAGGATGCGCGCGCGATTACCAGCTATGATGTGTTAATGGGCGATGCGACCATTCGGGAGGCAGCGGTGGAAACCAATATTCCCGGCCTTTCCATTGTGCCGACCAATGTGGATCTATCCGGCGCCGAGGTCGAATTGGCGCAAGCCGATGGCCGCACCAACCGATTGCGCGATGCTTTTGCCGCGGTGGAGCGGGATTATGACATATGCCTGATTGATTGCCCGCCATCGCTGGGGTTGCTAACCATCAACGCATTGGTCGCGGTCGATTCGGTGCTGGTCCCGTTGCAGTGTGAATTTTTCGCCCTCGAAGGCTTAAGCCTGCTGCTGCAAACCGTGGACCGCGTGCAAAAATCGCACAATGCGGCGCTTTCCATCGCGGGCGTCGTGCTGACCATGTATGATAAGCGTGCGCGATTGACTGACCAAGTCGCGGACGACGTGCGCGCCTGCCTTGGGCCATTGGTGTTCAACACGGTTATCCCGCGCAACATCCGCCTGTCGGAGGCACCGAGCCATGGACTGCCCGCGTTGGTGTACGATCACCGCTGTTCGGGCAGTCAGGCCTATATCGAAATGGCGCGCGAACTCATCGCCCGCCTACCCGCGCGCGAAGTTGCGGCGTAAGCAAGAGGGGAGGGCGTCATGGCCAAGAAATCAGGTTTGGGGCGCGGTCTGGAATCGCTATTGGGCGAAGTGCGCCGCGATGTTGCCGCGCCAACGCCGGAACAAGACGGCGAAGTGGCCGTCGCCATGCCGCAGGGCATTTCGCTCATCCCCATCGGCACCATCCGTCCGCATCCCGACCAACCGCGGCGTTTCTTTGCCGAAGATGCGCTGAATGAGCTGGCCGAATCGATTAAACAACGCGGCGTCATTCAACCCATCGTTGTGCGCGCGCAGGGAAATGGATACCAGATTATCGCCGGTGAACGCCGCTGGCGCGCCGCCCAACGCGCACGATTGCATGAGATTCCCGCCATCGTTCGCGATTTTTCGGACAGCGAGGCGCTGGAAATCGCGCTGATCGAAAATATTCAGCGGCAGGACCTGTCGCCGGTTGAGGAGGCCGAGGCGTATCACCGCCTGATGCAGGAATTCGGCCATACGCAGGTGGTGTTGGCGAAGCTGGTCGATAAATCGCGCAGCCATATTGCCAACCTCTTGCGCCTGCTCGACTTGCCCGAACCCGTGCGCGATATGGTGACACGCGGTGTCATCTCCATGGGTCATGCCCGCGCAATGATTGGCATGGAGGCGCCGGAAATTGTCGCCGAAATGGTGCGCGACATGAACTTGTCGGTGCGCGATGTCGAAAACATGGCGCGCGCAGAAAAGAATCCGGAACTGGTTAAGAAGGCCAATGATGCGGCGAAAGCGTCGGGAAAATCCCGCGCGACCAAATCACCTGATTTCCTGGCGCTGGAGCAAAGCCTGTCCGACTTATTGGGCATAAAGGTGGCCATCAACCCGGGCGCAAGCGAGACCGAGGGGGAAATGGCGCTTTCCTATAAGAACCTCGATCAGCTGGATATGATCTTGCAACGGTTGTCCGGCGACCCGATTTAGCGGCGGCGGAACGCCTGTGAATCGGTACAAATCGCTCCTCAAACGAAACAAAAATTGACATGTCGCATGAACACCAATGTTCATAGTAAGATTTTTATCGTGGTTTTCCCGTGTCTTACACGCTGGACAGACCCCGTCCATTAACCATGAGTTGTAGCGCGTCCTTATGATTCGGGCGTCTAAAAGGCAATTGTCGGTGGCGGCTTTTGGGGGCCAAGGCCGAGACCAAGAAAATTGCTTTTCACAACTAAGGACCAATGGACCATGAAAAAATTCGCTCTTCTGGCTGCTGCTGCAACCATGGCATTCGGCGCTTCGTCGGCTAACGCTGCAACCGCTTCGGCCGATGCAACCGCAACGATTTTGCAACAAATCACCGTGACCAAGACCGCTGACCTCGCATTCGGCACCATCGTTGTTGGCGCAACCGGCGGCAACGTGACTGTTTCGAACAGCGGCGGCGCCATCACCTGCGCAGCGGCTTTGGCATGCTCGGGCACCAACGGTGCGGCTGCTTTTGACGTCGTCGGCACCGTCGGCGAAGCCGTCACCGTCACGGTTGACCCCACCGTTTCGTTGACCAGCGGCAGCAACAGCATGACCGCAACTTTGAACCCCAGCTATTCCGGCACGCACACTTTGGTGGCTGCTGATGAATTGGTTGTCGGTGGCACATTGGCCGTCGCTGCTAACCAAGCTTCGGGCGTATACAGCGGTTCGTTCGACGTAACCGTCAACTACCAATAAGCTGTGCGTTGAAGGGGTAACCCTTCATCCATGAACAACCTCGTCCGATTCGCATCGGGCGGGGTTTGTTTTTGCGCGTTATCTGGCGGAATTCTGCGCCATGGTTAGCGAGTTGGTAACCATATTTGGGCCACAGTGAGGGCGAAGCGCATCGCGGATTTCCGCGCGTGCATGACCTTGACTTGCCGGAGATATGTATGGCCCACCGTTTCAAAACCCTGTTCCGCTCCATCGGCCTTGCCGCTGCTGCGCTCGCCGCTCCTGTGGTCAGCGCGCCCGCGCATGCCGCCGGTGACCTTCTGGTCGCGCCCACCCGCGTCGTTCTGGACGGGCAGCGCGGGACCGAGGTTATCCTCAACAACATCGGCGATACGCCCGCAACATACCGTATTTCCTTGGAAATCAAGCGGATGCAGCCGGACGGCACGCTAGTCGATGTG
>JBGSSR010000323.1:0-20972 GCA_041736905.1 Sphingomonadaceae bacterium
ACCGTGCAGGAACGCCGAATGCACTCTATTTGGATGGCAAAGTGTCCGCGCTTTGGGACCCCGCCAATGATCGGATGGACGTCAAATACCCGCTGGGCCCGATGGTTGTCGTGGTGACGGCCAAACCGAAAGGTGCCGCAAAATGATCCTTGTTATCGACAATTATGATAGCTTCACGTTCAACTTAGTCCATTATTTGATGGAGTTAGGGGCCGAAGTTCAGGTCGTACGCAATGACGCGATCACCGCCGCCGATGCGTTGGCCAGCGGCGCGGAGGCATTCCTGCTCTCCCCCGGCCCATGCACTCCCAACGAGGCGGGAATCTGCCTAGACCTCGTAGCGGCGTGCGCGGAGGCGCGCAAACCCTTGCTTGGCGTATGCCTTGGTCACCAGACTATCGGCCAACATTTCGGCGGGCGCGTGGTGCGCGGCGGGTTGATGCACGGCAAGACGTCGCCGGTGAGGCACGACGGCACCGGCCTGTTTACCGACCTACCCTCGCCGCTCACCGCAACACGATATCACAGTTTGATCGTGGAGCATGTGCCCGACTGCTTAATCGTCAACGCGACCAGCGACGACGGCCATGTTCAGGGCTTACGCCACGTTGACCTGCCAATTCACAGCGTGCAATTTCACCCCGAAAGCATCGCGACCGAGCATGGGCATGACATGCTCGCCAACTTCATGCGCATTGCGGGAATGACGCCTAAGGTGTTGGTATGAGCACATTGCCCGACGCCCGACTGCCGTTGACCATGCCAGAGGCCGAGGCTGCTTTTTCTTCCATTTTGGATGAAAATCTTCCCGCTGAAGACATCCAACATTTTCTTGTCACAATGGCCGAGCGTGACGAAACAGCGCAAGAAATCGCCGGCGCGGTCATGGCGATGCGCGCACGGATGGTGACGGTGCAGGCCCCTGATGGCGCTATTGATGTGTGCGGCACAGGCGGCGATGGTGCGCACAGCCTCAACATCTCCACCGCCGTCGCCATTGTTGTTGCCGCATGTGAGGTTCCTGTCGCAAAGCACGGAAATCGCGCGGCTTCCTCAAAAGCAGGCGCGGCGGATACGTTGGAGGCGTTGGGCCTTAACCTAGACGTTGCGATGGAAACGGCGGAAGAAACACTGGCCGATATGGGCCTATGTTTCCTCTTCGCACAAAAATATCACCCTGCCCTTGCCAAACTCGCGCCCATTCGTAAGGCCATAGGGCGGCGCACGATTTTCAACCTCACCGGCCCCGCCGCCAATCCGGCGGGCGTAAAGCGGCAACTCATCGGCGTTGCGCGGCCCGATTTCATGCCAGTTTACGCCGATGCTTTGGCATTGCTTGGGTATGACGATGCGATGTTGGTGGCAGGGGACGAACCATTGGACGAGTTATCTGTGTCGATGGACAGCAGCTTCATCCGGTTGGGGCAAACGCTCACACGGATCACGCCTGAGGCCGTCGGCCTGACCCGCCACGCGGCCGAAGCCTTAAAGGGCGGCGATGCACAATTCAACGCCGCCGCTCTGCGCCGCCTTTTGTTGGGCGAGCAAGAGACGCCGCAGGACCGCGCCTATCGCGATGCGGTATTGTTCAACGCCGCCGCCGCGCTCATGGTGGCGGGCCATGTCCCCGATTGCCAAAGCGGTATTGAGGAAGCTGCCGAAGTTATCGATAAGGGGTTGGCCCATGCTTTGCTCACCTGCTGGATTGATTTTACACAGAAATATGCCCGCACATGACCGATAAACTCACCGAAATTTGTGCCACAACCACCGTCGAAGTGGCGCGTCGCAAAACGATGACCAGTCTTTCCGATTTAGAGGCGCAGGCCGCAAAGCAGAGCGCGCCACGCGGGTTTCGCGCCGCATTGGATGCAAAGGTTGCCACCGGTTTCGCGCTCATCACTGAAATCAAAAAAGCGTCGCCATCGAAGGGGCTGATCCGTGCCGATTTTGATCCGCCGGCCCATGCGAACGCTTATGAGACGGGCGGCGCGGCCTGCTTATCGGTACTCACCGATGCACCCTATTTTCAGGGACATGAGGATTACCTCATCGCCGCCCGCGCGGCCTGCGCCCTGCCGGTCTTGCGCAAGGATTTCATGGTTGACCCATGGCAATGTTTTGAAGCCCGCGCAATGGGAGCGGATGCTATCCTCATTATCGTCGCCGCCTTGACCGACACGCAAATGCAGGAGATCGAGTCCGCCGCGATTGCATCCAAAATGGATGTATTGGTCGAGGTGCATGATGAAGCCGAAGTCGAGCGTGCACTGACCCATTTGCAATCAACCTTGTTGGGCGTGAACAACAGGAATTTGAAGACGTTTGTGACCGATTTGGCGACTAGCGAGCGGCTTTCCGCTATGGTTCCGCCGCATTGTCATTTGGTTGGCGAGAGCGGAATCAATAGGCACACGGACCTTCTTCGGTTGGAACAATCGGGCATCCGCACCTTCCTTGTCGGCGAGAGTTTGATGCGGCAATCCGATGTGGAATCGGCCACCCGCTCGCTTTTGACTGGCCAATAGGAATGGAACAAAGCAGGTTAATGCTTGACAGGCGTAATTTTGTTTCCTAATCGTTCTGCAAATGTTCAATGACCAAAGGGTCGGAGAACGCCTGATTAGGAGGTTGTCCCATGCTTACCGCGAAACAGCAGCAACTTTTGCGCTTCATTCAACAACGCCTCGATAGTGACGGCGTGTCGCCCTCGTTTGAGGAAATGAAGGACGCGCTGGATTTGAAAAGTAAGAGCGGGGTGCACCGACTGATCAACGCATTGGAGGAACGCGGCTTCATCCGCCGCTTGCCCAATCGTGCGCGCGCGCTTGAGATTTTGAAGGTGCCCGATGCGATGGATGCAGCAAAGTCGGCATTTAATGTCGTTCCGATGCAACGAAAGGCGCCGTCCTATACACATTCGGTTGCAGCCAATGATGTCGTGGAAATTCCCTTGCACGGTAAAATTGCCGCCGGTGTTCCGATTGAGGCTATCGAAGGGCAGGCGTCACTTGCCGTTCCCTTGGCTTTGTTGGGTAGCGGCGAACATTACGCATTGGAAGTGTCGGGCGACTCGATGATAGAGGCTGGCATCTTGGACGGCGACTTCGCCCTCATCCGCAAGGCACAAACCGCTCGCGATGGTGAAATTGTGGTCGCACTCATCCGAGGCGAAGAGGCAACGCTCAAATATCTCCGTCACGAATCTGGTAAGGTCCGACTTGATCCTGCAAATAGCACGCACAACCCGCAATTCTATGATGAACGCGATGTGGAAATTCAGGGCCGTTTGTCTGGATTATTACGCCGCTATCATTGAGGTTTAGTGGGCCGGAGAACATCGGTTTCGGCGCGATATACGCTCCATGGCAGGTGCCTTTGGGTTTCTGCGACACTAACGATGTCTCGATCGGCTGCATAAATTGCCAATCCGCCTGATTTGCGTAGCGCGAAAAGATCGGCCTTTAGCCATTTGGGTTTGCAGTCCTTTGGCAACGGCCGGTCGCTGATTGCCAGATCAACGGCGGCGCAAGCGGCAATGAGCGCGGGATAATCAAGGTAGCTATTGCTACGCGTGACCAACATATTGAGTTTTTGGCCATCTCGCGCAACTGACACGGTGATAAGGCATATATGGGCGTTGCACTGGGCCCCTTTGTATCGTTCGATCGGAGCGAAGGCATTGGCTTGCCCCATTTGTTCCTGCATCATATCTTGGACAAATTCGCCCTTGCCCGCATGGAGAAAATACGTGCGGCCCGCTTGGTCCGTAACCGCCAGATGATGCCCGCTGCTGTCGACCAAAATATCCGGCGCTGAACTGCTGGCCATCATGGCCAAGCCTGCACCGATAAAGGCCAGCCCACTCCACCGAATACGGGTGGTCAAAAGGTAGAGTGAGCAAAGCCCGAACGCGAATACACCGAAACTTATCGGGGGAAAAGTCGGCGCCATCACCTTGGCCCCGGGGGCTGTCGCGGCGGCTTCGGCGACGTATAACAGAACATCAATCGTGAACTCAGTGGCGCTCCACAAAGGCCCGGCCAAGCCCGTCCAATCCAGCGCCAAGCACAACCCGACCAATGGCATGATTACGAATGTTGTGAGCGGAATGGCTATCAGATTGGCCAATGCGCCATACAGGCCGGTTTGCTGAAAATGATAGAGCGCAATGGGCGACAATGTCAGTTCGACGAGTAGCCCAGTCAAAAACAAACTTACCAAGCCGTTGGCGAAGCGATGCGCCCATCCCGCCTGTGCGGCCCGTTCCCGCATCGCGCGCATCCAAGGCATGTCATGCAACGCAATAATTGCAGCTACGGCAGCGAAGCTTAATTGGAACGATGGTCCCATAATAGCCTCAGGCCAAAGAACAATTACAATGGTCGCGCCAATGGCCAACATCCGCATGCTGAGCGGTTCACGCCCCATCGCCAAAGCGAGCAGAATGAGCATGGCGGCTACGCATGACCGAATGGTGGGGACTTCGGCACCGGTTAGCCACGTGTAAAACAATGCCCCTGCTGCGCCGGCCCCTGCGGCAAGCAATGGAATATTCGCACGCAACGCAATGAAGGGAAATAGCGCTAAACTGCGCGCGATCAGGATATAAATGGTCCCGACCAACGCGGTCACATGCAGGCCACTGATCGATAGCAAATGCGCCATACCGCTGCTGCGCATCCATTCGTCGGCAGCCGCGCTAATCCCTCCGCGATCGCCGCTGGCCAAGGTAGCCGCGATGGCACCTGCGTCCCCTGAAATTCGGCTTTGGACGAGTTGCGACAATGGGCGCTGCAACGATTGTGAACTGCCGAAATCACTGCCGCGTTTGATCACTCGTATCGGCCCTAATACACTACCCGTTGCCCCTAGGCCTTGAAAAAACGCGCGTTCTGAAAAATCATAGGCCCCCGGCACAGCAGGCGGCGCGGGCGGCATAAGGCGCGCCCGGACGACAATCACGTCGCCCGCTTCGACTTGGATGAATGATGGGTCAAGCGGCCTTGCCAACCGCACATGCTCCGGCAAACCCTGTCTCGCTTGTGTATTCAAATAAAAATATTCTTTAACTAAAGACGCTTTCGCCTCGACTCGTTCAACTTGTGCGTAGAACCGCCCGAACCATGGCTTTTCCAATGTTTGATCCGCTTGGCCATGCGCTCGCCAACTTATGAGGGCGAAACCGATCAGCAATAGGGCCCCAGCGCGTATAGTAACCATTCGGCACAGGCCGTCCCGTTCCATCATTTGTGAGCAAGCGAACAGCACAGCCGCAATCGCTATTACCGGCCAAAGGGCCGATGGCCCGCCACTGAACCACGCGATGACCCCCGCGCCCAATCCAACGGGCACAAACAAAGGCAATTGGTGATAATTGCGCACCAACTCAGCCTCAATCAGCGTTCCAACGCGATGGAAAAGCGCCCGCTTAGGTGCCTCATCCCACGTGGACGATGCGTAACCATCCCCTCCCCATGTGGAACCGCCAAAATCCATTGCCCGCTTTCCCTAAGTCACGCCAAGTGCCCATGGATATCATAGCGTCAGGGCTTGTGATACTAAATGACAGATATGCGACCAAAGCCGCATTATTTTTAGCCAACCAATGCTTGACGAATGCGCCAAAGGCTTTCATGTGCAATCGCGCAACTGGAGCAGGGGCCGCATATTCTCCCCGTTCTTGCGTTCAATGGTTTCACGATGACAGGGCAAAAGCCCGCCGGAAACCGCCCAGTCCGCATGCGGATGGGTCACCCATTGGCCAAGTGGCGATAGATGCGGCTTTTCAACGCGTTGGCGGGTTGCCAAGGCACAGTCTGAATGAACGGAGAACAGGGACATGACCGACACGAAAGCCGTCTTGAATTTCGAAGGGCAAAGCCACGAACTGCCAGTGATGGAAGGCAGCGTTGGGCCGAAAGTTATCGATATTCGTAAGCTCTACGCGCAAACCGATGCCTTTACCTTTGACCCTGGCTTCACCTCAACGGCGTCGTGCGAATCTGGCCTGACCTATATTGATGGCGATCAGGGCGTGTTGCTCCACCGCGGCTATCCCATCGATCAATTGGCGGAAAAGTCGTCTTTTACTGAAGTAGCCTATCTGTTGCTCAACGGCGAGTTACCGACTGAGAAAGAACTGGCGACCTTCGACCATACCATCACGCGTCACACGATGTTGCACGACCAATTGCGTCAGTTTTACACGGGTTTCCGCCGCGACGCGCACCCGATGGCGATTATGTGCGGCGTCGTGGGAGCGTTGAGTGCGTTTTACCACGATTCGACCGACATCACCAATCCAGACCACCGCCGGATTTCTAGCCACCGTTTGATTGCGAAAATGCCAACGATTGCGGCGATGGCGTATAAATATTCGATGGGTCAGCCGTTTGTCTATCCGGACAACACTTTGTCCTACACCGGCAATTTCCTGAAAATGACGTTCGCTGTTCCGGCGGAAGAATATGTGGTGGACCCGATTGTTGAGCGGGCGATGGACCGGATTTTTATCCTCCACGCCGACCATGAACAAAACGCATCGACCTCCACCGTGCGGTTGGCGGGGTCTTCAGGCGCCAACCCGTTTGCATGTATCGCGGCGGGTATTGCCTGCCTTTGGGGGCCAAGCCATGGCGGTGCGAATGAAGCGGCTCTGAACATGCTGCACGAAATCGGCCATGTGAAAAACATTCCCGAGTATGTCGCGCGTGCAAAGGATAAGAACGACCCGTTCCGCCTGATGGGCTTTGGCCACCGCGTCTATAAAAACTACGACCCGCGCGCCAAAGTGATGCAGGCGACCGCAACCGAAGTGCTTGAGAAGCTTGGCGTATCAGACCCTGTGTTCGATGTTGCGCGGGAATTGGAGCATATTGCGCTCAACGATCCCTATTTCATTGATAAGAAGCTGTATCCGAATGTGGACTTCTACTCGGGCATCATTCTGTCGGCGATTGGGTTCCCGACTGAGATGTTCACAGCCCTATTTGCACTGGCCCGTACTGTCGGTTGGGTAGCACAATGGAATGAGATGATTTCCGACCCCGGCCAAAAAATCGGCCGCCCGCGTCAGTTGTACACCGGCCCGGCAATGCGCGATTATCCCGATTTTGCGTCGCGATAAGGCGGTTTCAAATCCAAAGAAAGGGGCCCACACGGCCCCTTTTTTATGTGCGCATTACGGCCGCGTGGGTAATGTCAGCCGAAAACAACTGCCCCCTGGCCCGCTATATTCGACGTCCAATTGGCCCTTCAACGCGGTCGCAATCCGGCGGGAGATGTAGAGGCCCAATCCGCTGCCCCCATCATCATGGCGGCCAAGCCGTTCGAATTTGGCAAAAATCCTCTCGCGGTTTTCCTCCGCGATGCCGCCACCTTGGTCAATGACGCGCAATATGGCGGTGTCCCCTGCGCGTTCGACTTGCATCACGACGGTCGATCCATCGGGCGAATAGCGGATGGCGTTGCCCACCAAATTGAGCACAATCTGCAACACGCGGCGGAACTCACCAATCGCTGGCGCGGTCACGCCGTCGTCGGGCACTATCAATCGGATGTGATGATCGCTGGCCTTCACGCTCAGCAATCCGGCGACCCGGCGGGCCACATCTGCCAAATCAATCGCGTCATCGGCAGGGAGGAAGGATGCGCTTTCCACTGCTTCCAAATCGGTCATGTCGTCAATCAACGACTGCAAATGCCGCGCGGCATTGGCAATGTCACCCGCATAATCGGCATAGCCTTCGCGCAGAGCACCGTGCATTTTTGCCGCAATCGTTTCCGCATTCGCAATAATCCGGCCAACAGGTTGCCGCAAAACGGGGGCCAATTCGCGACCAAAATTGCCGCCCGATAGCGCCCATGTGCCACCGGACGCTGCCAAATCCAGCGCATTTCCGTGTTGTCGCAATGTGCAGGAATAGCCAGCAAAGCTGCGCTGCGCATCCCATAATGGTTGCCCAGACAGCAAATAGCCACGTCGCGATTCCCGCGCGGTCACTGGCTTTTCGGCAAAGGCCACTCGCTCCGCAACGGCCGATAACAAAGGCACAGTGGAAACACCGCCCTCATCTTCGACGACGAAAGCGGCGGTTAGAGCCTGACCAATTGGGCAATCTTCGGCCCATGCAGACGCCAACGCTGAATGCCCGCGAATGATAAGCCCGCTATCCAGTTGCAGCAATATACCCTCACGCGGTGCGTCGCTCTGCCGATTTGGCGATTGCATGGAGAGTGCGCCAAAAGGACGGTGATGTTCCAATTCGGCCAGGGGTTGCCAGCTAGTGATCGTCAATCGAACGCCGGCTTCGGCTGGCTCCATCTCAACCCAAAGCGTAATCAATCGCTCGCCGTCGCTCACCCGAACATGTCGGCTTAACCGCGACCGAAACCGCAAACATTGCCGGGCCAAATTGGCCAGCGCGCCAATCGCCAACGAATCATTTTCCTGCCCGCCTGCACGGATATGCAGGCGGCGCAATTCGGCGTCGGCCTCAATTATGCGCAAGTCCGCGTCCAATTCGGCGCGAATGGGATGGCTCAACGCGCCGGTCATGGCGTGTTCTCCAAATGATGGCTTGCCGCGCGCCATTGCGTCACCAAGGCATAGGCCGCCTCCGGCGTGGCGGAATCATAACGCGACAATGTGGCGACGGCTGCGTTTTCATGGCCCAGGCGACCAACGATCCATCCCAATAGTGTGCCCGCCGATTGATCATCATAGCCCAAAGCGCGCAAGACAACGCACAATCGCGTCAATCCCGGCTCCAATGCCATCTGCGCCACTTGGACAAAACTAAGGCCCGACGCCAATGCCAGCAAGGCCAGCGACAAGGCTAGCCCTTGTTTAGCTGGCGCTATTTCGGGCTGCTTGGCATCGACCAAATGCGTTTCCATCAACTTATGCGCCAGATATTGCGCGCTTTGACCATGCGCCTGCCCCTCATCATGCGCACCAAGGATGGCGGGCACTTTGGCTTGCAACTCGACATGGCGGCCCGGCGAAAGCACCTCATATGCGGCAATGACGCGCCAAATTAAAAGGTGCAGCAATTCCGCGGGAAGCTCTACCAATTGACCGGGCCCGCCACATTTATCACGCAAAATGCACGAAATTTGCCGCATTGCCGCGTCGGCAAGTAACGGGTTTTCATGGGCCGCCACTTTCAAAAGATATTGCGGCGCCGCATGGATTGGCGTCTCTCCACTTGCGGCAGAGGATTGTGCGAATTGCCACAACAGGATGCGCATGCGCGCCTCTTTAACCAAGACATCATCGGACAAAAGGCCTGAAGCCGTCAATGTTCCCCATGTTTGAGGAAAAACAGCAGCCTCCCTTACGGAAGCAATCGCCAAATCATCTTGGGCCAGTGCCTGCTCGATCGCAAAAACCCAATCAGCAAGGCACCGTTTAACGCCCGCCACATCGCGGTCCGTTATCGCAATAGTGCTGGATGGAAAGACACGGTTCACCAAATCGCGGGCAAAATTCTCCTGCTCCCGACCCATAGAGTCGGCCAATTGCAGCAAATTCTGCATCGGCGCGGGAGTGTTAGACAAATGCAGCGACTTCCGTTTGTAATCAAAACAGGTTGTAAAATAGGGCGCTAAGGTTAAATTGCGTTTAACCGCGACCATATCGGCCGCCAAAATCCGCAGATCAAGACGGCAAATGACGTCAGCAGCCCAGCGCTGGTCAATGACAAGCCAGCAATGGCGCAACCGAGCGTGAGAACCACCGCCTCATCGCGCGCGATAACCCACTTTTCACTCATAGGCCGCGCTGCCGCGCTAACCGCAACGGATAATGCCGCCGTGCCGCCAATCAGGAATGCGTTGAGTTGGCTCGTCACTCCGCTGCTCATCAAAGCCACAGCGGGCAAGGCGAACCAGGCCCCCGAATACACTTTTGCCAAAAGTGCATCATCAGTGACGCGGACCGACAAGGCCGAATTCTGGCGACTGACTTCTTCAAGCAACAGAACCGGAATAAGCAAACCAAGCGCGGCAATGGGCCACTGTAGCAGCGCCAAAATGAAAACAATCACCATAAGGGCGTAGCGTCCCCACGCCACTATTTGCGCAGCTTCGGCACGCGAGTCCCATAATAGCGGCATCATTGTGCGGGCTAAAGGCAGACTAATCCAACGGCGGAACGGCGTGGCCGTCGTGTTTTCTTGATCGAAATGCTGCTGTACCGTGCGGCCTTGCCAGCGTTCGATATCGCCCGCATCGACGATAATCTCGCTTTGCAGCGTGGCCGACGGACCAATGGCCATTGTTTCACGCGGAACGCCGTTTTGCACCGCATGGCGAAGCAGAGCGGATTGCAGGCTCCAATCCTCCGCCAATTGGGGAAGATTGTTTAGATAGGCCGACGGCAAAACCGCAATCCCGGTCCAGCGATCATTCAGGTCAATCCGCTCATGACGGTCATCGCTGGTCGCGGCATCGCGCACGAACAGGATCGGCCTTTCTTGCCCGGCCGCATGCGCAATCGTTGCCGGCGTGGCCAAAACATTATGCCCTAAAATCAGCAGCGACGCGGATTTTTTCGTCCATTCCGCCAATGCTGAGCGATCGGAAAAGGCGGCAATGTGCAATCCCCGTTCGCGCCAATGCAACATGGTCTCCTCAATCATAGGAGCCACAAAATCAGATAGCAGCGCGACGTCCTGAATACCCGACGCGACCAATACCGAAAGTTGCTGGTCCAAAAGCGTGCATGGCCCGAAGGTTGAAAACGGTCCAACGGGACAATCCGCCGATACACCGGCTTCAACAAACAAAATTGCCAAAATTTGGGGCTGTTGCAAATGGGCCATGACCCTGCATTAGCCTTCGATAGTGCAGCGTGCAATGCGCGGTTCGGTCAATCGGCCAAAGCACGACCGATTTTGCGCAAGACAACAGGATCGCCCGGCGCGCCATTGGCGGCCTCTTCTGCCAGGGCAAAAACTTTCATCTCACCAAAGCTCGCCGCGACGCTTTGCAACCGCCACGCGGTATATTGCCAATTGGCATCGCACCGCGACCGACCCAAAAGGTCATGGTATCGGCGCGCGCTTTCCAGAAACGCCACGCGCAATTCACTGACCAGCGCCGGGTCATCCCCAACGGCGGCGGCCATGTGTGCGTCAAAATTGCCTCTATCAAAGCTCATAATGCGCGTTATCGCCGATTGCGGTTAACTTTGCGTTTCCAAACGCTGCAAATATGGTAAATTGTTCGTTATGGGTGTTTCGAACAAAATTGAGAGCAGCTTTGCGAACCTAAACGGCGCAGAGCAGGGGCCAGATGAAACCGTGGCGGAGGATTTCACGCCGCTGGTGGACGAATCCTATGAAGATGCGCCATGGAATGACGGCGAACCGGACGCTGCTTCCCATCCAATTTTGCCTAAGTTGCTGACGGCGCTATTGGTTCTTTCTGGGGTTGCTTGGATTGCCGCCTTTGTTTTAAGCCGCGTCGCTATCACGGGTTTGCCAATCGACCGTGCAGTGTTGGCGTTTTGGGTAACCGAGTTAAATGCCTTTGCCCTACCCCTCGCCCTCATCGGTATTGCCCTTCTTTTCGTCCGACGTGGCAGCGCGGCGGAGGCACGACGATTTGCGAAAACTGCGGCCGATTTGGAACAGGTAGAGGCACGATTGGCCGAAAGTTTGGCATCGGCGACGCAAACGCTTGCTGCCAATCGCAACGAGTTGCAGGACGTTAGCGCCCAATTGTCCGGCTTGGGCGAACAGGCCAGCCACCAATTAAGCAGCAGCGCGGCACAAGTCGCCTCCGCCTTTGACAGCAGCACTAAGGCCGCGGAGCAAATGCAGTCGGTCACCAGTGCGGCGGTTAGCAACCTGGACCGCCTGCGCAGCCAAGTGCCCGTACTGACCAATTCGGCCAAGGATTTGACCAACGCCATTGCCGAGGCAGGCGGCGGTGCGGCGGGCCAAGTGCGCGATTTGAGCCTAATGCTGGCCCAAATTGGTGAGCAGAACGGCGCGGTTGCCGACACCGCAAAAACCATGCGCACGGCCAGCGAGGCGCATTTTGCCGCGATGGCGGGGCAATGGGCGGCTCTCAATTCTGACGTTACCCAACAATTGCAGGACCGGCGCGGCGAGGCCGAGGCTTTGTTCGGAAGTATCGGGTCCAACATGGACGATGCCGGCGGGCGTCTGATTGGCCATTTGGCGGAGGCCGATGTTCGCGTGTCTGCCTTGATGCAGGAGGCACAATCGGCGGTGCGCAATTTGGCGCAATTGGTGGCGAATAATGCACAAATCGCAACGCAGCATAGCCAGCAAGCGCTGTCTGACGTTGATGATACTTTGGCGCAATTGGGCGGCAAAATTGACGCGCTGTTGTCGCAATCCCATACACGTGCGAAAGATCAAGTTGAAACTCTGGCCGATGATATTGCGCGTTTAGATGCGGTGTTGACCGCCAATTTGCAAGCAGTGGCGGCTGAGCAAACGGCCCATATTGATGCCATGACGACCGCGGTTGCGGGGACCAACGCGGCGTTGTTGCAATGTGGCAGTGACCTTAGTGCATTGACGGAACAGCAACAGCAGTTGCTGCATGATAGTCTTGCGTCACTCAACGCTAGCGTCACGGAAATCGCGCGAACCCGCGCCAAGGAGGCTAACGAAATGCAGGCTGTTTTGGCCTCGCTCAACGCCCATATCGACGACGCCAATGGCCGTATTGCGGCGCTAAGCGAATTGGGCACCGAACAATCCGCACGCCTTGCCTTCGCCTTTGAAGCGTCCAGTCAGACCTACACGCAATTGTCCGATTTGATGGGGGCAAGCGAAGAAAAAATCGACGCGTTGCTCACGATGAACGACCGATTGCGCGACAATATCGCGCTCACATCCGATGCGATTAGTGAAACATTACCGGGGAACCTCAACCGCTTTGGAGAGCGTTTGGGCGATGTAAAGGAAGCGATTGCCGAGCAATCTAGCCTTACCCGCGACCTTGAAAATCAGGGTGAGCGATTGGTTGTGCAGTTCCGCAAGCTGGACAAGTTGATTGCTGAACAGTCCGTCGCGATCGACCAATTGAATGACACGGGGACGCAGGGCATACAGGCGCGGCTTGCCGATGGGCAAATGTTGGCAGGGCTACTCACCGACATTCGGCGCGATTTGGCCGCCTTGGATGGCGAGAAGGCGGAGGAGTTGACGGCTCTCACTGACGCATTGAAGGCGAAGGTGGAAGGCGATTTGGTTGAATTGCGCGATCATTTAACCGCGCTCAACTACGCGCCGTTGTTGCAATCCAGCCTGGATGCCATCGATATTGACACCATGGCGGCACAGCAGGTTGAGGCGCTGTCCACCGCGCTTCGTGGTTCTCTGCACCGGATTGAGGCCGAGCAATCGGCGACGCTTGATCGGTTGGAAACGCGCCTGCATCGCCTGACCGAAATGGCGGAAATAGTTGAGGCCAACGCCGCGCAAACTGAGGGGCAATTCGGGTCTTTGGATGAGGAAGGCTTCGCGCGTAGGATGGCGCTGCTCACCGAAAGCTTAAACAGCGCGGCAATTGATGTCGCCAAAATCCTGTCCAACGAGGTCACCGACACCGCGTGGCAAAACTATCTGAAGGGCGACCGTGGCGTCTTCACCCGCCGCGCCGTTCGTTTGCTAAACAGCCAAGAGGTTCGCGTCGTCGCCCGCCAATATGACGAGGACGGCGAGTTCCGCGCACAAGTGAACCGCTATATACACGACTTTGAATCGATGATGCGCGTGCTGCTCTCAACCCGCGACGGCCATGTGGTCAGCGTAACGTTGTTGTCATCCGATGTCGGCAAGTTGTATGTGGCATTGGCGCAGGCGATTGAACGACTGCGCCAATAAGCTTGGCTCAACCCAAATCCTTGTTCAGCACGTCAAAAAATTCGGCACCGACCCAACCGTTGACATAGTTGACGTAGAACGCGCCGAACAGAACCGCCGATACCAATGTGGTGTATCCGATAACGCGCAATGGCCGGAAATTTCCCGGCGCGCTGTCCGCTTGCCCGCGCACTTTTTCGATGCCCAATTCGTCATGCGTTCGCACGCCAAAGGGCAACACGAGGAACGCGGAAAGCACCCAAAACAGGGCGTAAATTGCCAACGTGCTATACCATTGCATCGCTCGTTCCTTCCCTAAATCTCAACGATAAGAACATCGATAATCGGCTTTTTACCTGTCCATCGATTGGCGCAACGGCGCACGGCAAGGCGGATCTTCTCGCGCAAATCATCGATTCCGTCAGTCCACGCGTCATAGGCCGCCTCAATGTCGGCGGTCATTTCGTCGAGGAAGGCATCGCGGTCGGCTTCCACCGGCACGCCCTGCATCCGGATGACGGGGGAACCGGCGAGCGATTCTTCTTCGTCAATCGCGACCGCGACGGAAATTTGTCCATTGACCGCAATGCGGCGGCGTTCGCCCATGGTCGCGCCATCGGCGGGCAAAATGACTTGCCCATCGAGCACAAGCCGCCCGCTGCGTTCTTTGCCAATGCACTCCGGACCTTTCGGGGCGAGGCGGATTACATCGCCATTGCGTTGCAAAATGGATTTGGGCACGCCGCAATCGAGAGCAAAGCGCGCTTGTTCCGCCATATGGCGCATTTCGCCATGCACGGGAACAAGGATTTCGGGGCGAATCCATTTGTACATTTGTTTGAGGTCCGGTCGTCCCGGGTGGCCGGACACGTGAATGTCCGCTTGCCGGTCGGTAATCATATTCACGCCCATGCTGGCCAATTGGTTTTGGATGATGCCGATGGAAATGTCGTTGCCGGGGATGACTTTGGAGGAAAACAATACGGTGTCCCCTTCCGCCAGCTTAATCTGATGCTGCCCATTTGCGACGCGGGCCAGTGCTGCGCGGGGTTCCCCCTGCCCTCCGGTTGCGATGATCAGCACCTCGTTTGCGGGCAATCGCATCGCGGTGTCGAAATCGATCGTGTCGGGGAAGTCGCGGAAATAGCCAGTTTCCTTGCCGTTCTGCAACATCCGGTCGAGCGAGCGGCCCGCGACGCACAATTGCCGATGGGTGGCGCGCGCAACCTTGCCCAGCGTGTCGAGGCGCGCGGCGTTCGACGCAAAGGTCGTGACCATAACGCGGCCAGTAAGCGGCTTGATTTCTTCTAGCAAACTAGCGCGGACCATCGCCTCGCTGCCTGCGCTTTCGTCGTTGAAGACGTTGGTGGAATCGCACACCATCGCGAGCACGCCGCTGTCGCCAACCGCGCGCAAAGCCTCGGGCGTAGAGGGGACGCCGACCAAAGGTTCATCGTCCAATTTCCAATCGCCGGTGTGGAAAATCCGGCCGTAAGGTGTGTCGATGACCAACGCATTGCCCTCCGCAATGGAGTGAGCGAGCGGCATATAGGTAAAATCGAACGAACCGAGCTTCAACGAACCGCCATTTTCCACGATGCGCAATTCGACCCGATCGGTCAGCCCATGTTCGGCCAATTTGTGCCGCACGAGGCCCGCGGTAAAGGGCGTCGCGAACAACGGCACACCCAATTCGGCCGCCAAATAGGGCACGGCGCCAATATGATCCTCATGCCCGTGGGTCAAAACGACGCCGAGTAAGTCGGCCTTATGCCGTTCAATAAACTCCAAATCGGGCAACACCAATTCGATGCCGGGGTAATATGGGTCGGAGAACGTCATCCCCAAATCCACCATCACCCATTTTCCGTCGCAACCGTATAGGTTGACGTTCATGCCAATTTCCGCCGACCCACCAAGGGCCAGAAACAATAACTCTTTACCTGGTTTCAAAACTTTGCTCCCGCTCGCCGCGCGATAATCGCCAGACCGTCAAGGGTCAGGTCGCTTTCCACGGCGTCAAAAATGTCACAATGATTATTGAATAATATGGCCAGACCGCCTGTGGCGATGACCTTCACCGGACGTCCGATCTCGGCCTTCATGCGGCGGACAAGGCCCTCCATCATGCCGACATAGCCCCAAAACACGCCGATGTGCATTTGGTCCTCGGTATTGCGGCCAATGACGGATTGTTCGCCCTTCGGTGCCTCAATCGCGATGCGGGGCAGCTTTGCCGCCGCGCTGACTAATGCGTCGAGAGACAGGTTGATGCCCGGCGCGATGCTACCACCCTTATAGGTGCCATTGTAGTCGATGTAATCGAATGTGGTCGCGGTGCCGAAATCGATGACAATGAGGTCGCCCTCATGCCGCGCATGGGCAGCCACGGCATTGACAGCGCGATCCGCTCCAAGCGAACGCGGCTCATCCACATCTATAGCAAATGTCCAATCCGCTGCGCCTTCGCCCGCGATTAATGGTTCTTTACCAAGGTATTTTTGGCTCAAAACGGTCAAGTTATGCAAGGCTCGCGGCACCACGGTCGAAATAATCACCGCCGAAATCGCCTCCCGCGCGAAACCCTGCATTTGCATCAATTGGTGCAGCCAGACGGCGTACTCATCGCCCGTCCGGCGCGGGTCGGTCGCGATGCGCCATCGCGCCAAAATCGCGTCGCCCTGCACCAAAGCAAAGACCAAATTGGTATTACCCACATCAATGGCGAGCAGCATGGGTATCTCCCCTTTCATCACGAAATCAGGCTAACGTCACCCGCATAGACGGACCGGATTGTGCCATCGGCAAGGGTTAAGCGCAACGCACCATCCTCACCAAGCCCCGTGAAGGTGCCATCGATAACGCCTTCTTCCAAGCTGACCGAAAGGGGTGTCCCGACGGGATGCGCCCGATCGCACCAATTTTGGTACAATTGCGCAATGGGCCACAACCGCCATTGATGCAACCTTTGCGAAAAATGCGTCGCCAAGTCGTGCGTCATTAGGTCCAAATTGGGCAAAGGCCTTATCGCCACATCCGCCAATGCCGCTGTCGCGCGGTCGGGCAATTGCGGAGCGGCGGCAACATTGATGCCGATGCCGACGATGACTGCGCCCGCGCCCGATTCCAGCAACATGCCGCATGCCTTTGCCCCGTTTAGCAATATGTCGTTGGGCCATTTCAGGACCACCGCGCCATCTGCGCAATAGGGGGCCATCAGGTCGTGCACCGCCAACGCTGCGACGAAAGCCAGACTATGCAACGGCGGATCATTAGGGATAGGCCGCACCAACGTGCTGGCGTAAAAATTGCCTTCTGGACTTTCCCATTGACGACCCAATCGCCCGCGTCCGCCGCTTTGCCGCCGCGCGCGCAACCAAAGCCCTTCGGCAGCACCCTGCCGCGCGCGAACCATCAGGTCGGCGTTGGTTGATTCCGTTTCCTCAACACATTCAATCAGGAAGGTCAGAACAATGACCCCGCAGCCTTATCGGCCAATTCGCCCAACCATGGAATGGCGAAATAGCCCAAAGGGGACACGAACACCGCCGCGACCACGGCCACCCAATCCAATTCGGATACCTTCGTCACTGCTGGCGAATAATCCGGATCGTCGAAATACATCGATTTGGCAATGCGAAGATAATAGAATGCGCCGATGACCGATGCCGCAATGCCGATGACGGCCAGGGGCAACAAATCGGCGCCAACAGCGGCGTTGAACACCACCAACTTGCCCCAAAACCCGAACAAGGGCGGGATACCGGCAAGGCTCATCATGAAAATGAACAGCATCAACGCCACCCCGGGGCGGACCTTTGACAGGCCAGCAATGTCGCGTATCGTTTCCGCTGGCTCGCCATTGCGGCCGGTCAGCATCATGATGCAGGCGAAGCTGCCCAATGTCATCGCAACATAAATGGCGAGATACACCAACATCGCGGAAATACCCTCGGGCGTGCCAGCAGCCAGACCGATGAGGATAAATCCGACGTTGTTAATCGAGCTGAACGCCAAAATGCGTTTCAGGTTGGTCTGCCCAATTGCGCCCAATGCACCAACGATGATGGAAGCGAGCGCAACGAAGATGATAATCTGCTGCCACGCGCCCATTTGATTGCCGAACATTTCCAACACGACGCGGATGGTCAGAGCCGTTGCGGCGACTTTCGGTGCACTGGCGAAAAAGGCAGTGACGGGTGTCGGCGCGCCTTCATAGACATCCGGCGTCCACATGTGGAACGGCACAGCGCTAATCTTAAATGCCAAACCGGCGAGCACAAAGACGAGGCCGAACAATACACCCTTGCCCAATTCACCGGTCAACGCCTCACCAATGGCGGTGAAGTCGGTCGAGCCTGTAAAGCCGTAAACCAACGACATACCGAACAGCAAAATGCCGCTGGCCAATGCACCAAGGACGAAATACTTAAGGCCCGCTTCGGATGATTTCTGATCATCGCGGACGAAGGCGGCCAGCACATAGGCCGCGAGGCTGTTCAATTCCAAACCAATATAAAGCGTCAACAAATCGCGCGCCGATACCATCATTCCCATGCCAACGCATGCGAATAGGATCAACAACGGATATTCAGAGCGCAATGCGCCGTTCTTCGCCAAATAACGTGGCGCGATAATCAGCGCGCCGATACCCGCGATATAGACCAAGATTTTGGCGAAGGTAGAGAAGGCGTCGGCGACATAAATGCCGTCAAACGCCTCGCCCTGATGGAAGGACGCGGCCACTCCAGCGGCGACCAAAACGCCCACACCGATGATGGACACCAGGCGCGTCGCCGATGCCTGACCCCATGCGGAAACCAGCAGCAATGCCAGACCCGAAAAGCTGATGATGAGTTCGGGCAGGACCTTTGTAAGGCTGTTCAAGGTGTCCATTAGTGCGCTCCCTCTGCCTTATGGTCTTTGGCGGTTGCGGTTCCATGCTCCGCGCCGTGGGCCTCCGTTTTGCGATAGGCATTGGTGGCGGGGTCGTCTTTTTTATAATTCATATCACCCTTCGGCGCGCTGGCGTCCAAACGCGCGACGATTGCGGACACGTCCTTGCGCATCGGGGCGAGGAAACTTTCAGGGTACACACCCATCCACAATGTCACGGCAGCAATCGGCGCGAGCAGCCACAATTCCCGGCCGTCGATGTCTTTCATTGCCTTTACATCATCATGCACCAATTCACCAAAGGCGACGCGGCGGTATAGGTACAGCATATACGCAGCGCCCAAGATGATCCCCGTGGTGCACACCAACGCGGCCCAAGTGGAGAGCTTGTAAATGCCCGCTAGCGCCAGGAATTCGCCCACAAAACCGCTGGTCCCAGGCAGACCAATGCTGGCCATGGTGAAGAACAGGAACAGCAGCGCATAACGCGGCATGTTGATCGCCAGCCCGCCATAACGGCTGATTTCCCGCGTATGCAAACGGTCGTAGATCACGCCAACGCACAGGAACAAAGCAGCGGCGACGAGGCCGTGGCTGAGCATAATAATCAGCGCGCCCTCCAACCCCTGTTGGTTAAACGCGAACAGGCCGACGGTGACAATACCCATGTGCGCAACGGACGAATAGGCAATCAGCTTCTTCATGTCGGACTGCACCAAGGCGATCAGCGAGGTTACGACAACAGCAATCATCGACAGGGCAAGGACCAACCATGCGAGGTCCGCCGACGCCACGGGGAACATGGGCAGGCTGAACCGCAAGAAGCCATAGCCGCCCATTTTCAGCAACACGCCAGCCAAAATGACCGACCCCGCCGTCGGTGCCTGAACGTGCGCGTCGGGCAACCATGTGTGCACCGGCCACATCGGCATTTTCACCGCGAAACTGGCAAAGAACGCCAACCACAGCCATGTCTGCGCCTCCGCCGGGAAGTCATACGCCATCAAGGTCGGAATATCGGTCGTGCCCGCCGTGTTGATCATCCACAGCATGGCAATCAACATCACCACGGACCCCAGCAAAGTGTAGAGGAAGAATTTGTAACTGGCGTAAATCCGGTTCGCGCCGCCCCAAATGCCGATGATGAGATACATCGGGATCAGGCCAGCCTCAAAGAAGATGTAGAACAGCAGCAAATCCTGCGCCGCGAACACGCCAATCATGAGCAGTTCCATAATCAGGAACGCCGCCATATATTCGGGCACGCGCGTTTCGATGGCTTTCCAACTGGCCAATATGCAAATCGGCATCAGGAATACCGACAACATAATGAGCATCAACGCAATGCCATCAATGCCCAATTTCCAACTCATCAGGCCGAACAAGGGCATATTTTCTTGGAATTGCCATTGGTTACCACCGACATCAAACTGCATCCACAGCACAATGCCAAGCGCCAGATTGATGAGCGTCGCGCCCAATGCCAACGCCCGAGCAGCGCGCGCATCGGTAAACAATGCCATCACCGCCGCAATCAACGGCACCAAAAGCATGACGGAGAGGATAGGAAAATTGTCCATGTTTACCGCACCATCACCCAAGAAATCAGCGCCACAAGGCCAAGCAACATGACCAGCGCGTAACTATACACATTTCCCGATTGGAATTTCGACGCCGCACCCGAACTACGCGCGATCACGGCGGCAAGGCCATTTGGCCCGAAGCGGTCGATGATACCGACATCGCCGACTTGCCAAAAAAGGCGACCCAAAGCGAACGCAGGCTTCACGAAAATTGCGTTGTAGAGCTCATCAAAATACCATTTGTTGAGCAGGAATTTATAGAGCGGTTCCAACGAAGCAGCCAAGCGTTGCGGCGCATCTTTCGATTTCATATACATCAGATACGCGATGGTAAGGCCAGTCAACATGGCAACGAACGGCGCGTATTTCACCCAGGCGGGAACTTCATGCATGGCGTGCATCAAATGTTCGTTGAACACCAACGCCCCGTTCCAAAACGCCCCGCCGGTTTCACTTTCAATGAAAGCGCCTTTGAACGCAAAGCCCGCCAACACTGCGCCGATGGACAGGATGATAAGCGGCACCAACATCACCCATGGGCTTTCATGCGGATGGTATCCAGCCGTGCCCGTCGTGGCTGCGTGATGGTGGTCATCGTGGCCGTGCGCATCATGCCCATGCGCGTCGTGGACGGCGTGCT
>JBGSSR010000026.1:0-5088 GCA_041736905.1 Sphingomonadaceae bacterium
CAATTGCTGCACCAAATCGCCGCGATCCCCCTCGGTAAAGCCAAGGCGCACGACGGTCAGGCGCTGGTCAGGCGATGTAATCACATATTGCCCATAATGCCCCTGCGCCGCCACCACATTGGCGGGGGCTAGGCCAGGGAAGAGTTCGACCTTCTCCACGCCATCGGTGCGCGCCGCGTTGCGCCAGATGTGCCCGCCATAGGCCGCGTTGGTCGGCGCGGGTTCCTTCATCCATCGGATCCAGCTGCCCGGCACAATTTGCTCGCCGCGCACCGCGCCGTTGTTGCGGAGCAGCTCGCCAAACTTCGCCCAATCGCGCGCGGTGGCGTGGATGTAGCTGCCCCCCACCATCGTGCCCGCGGCATCGAATTCCAACGTCATGCTGTCCATGCCAACGGGGTCGAACAAGCGGCCCTTGGCAAATTCCGTCACCGCCGCCGCGCGCACCTTGGGATCGTCGCTTTGGGTTAAGGACCGCGTGATGATGTCGGACAGAATGACGGTCGTCGCCGTGCTATATTCATATTTCGCGCCGGGCTTCGCCTCCAGCATCCGCTTTTCGGCATAGCCCGCCATGTCCGGCGCGCCGTCAAGGAACAGCATCCGCGTAGCGTCGCCGTCATAGACTTCGCCCTTCGATTCGGGGCCAAGTGCCTCGGTATGGTCCAGCCCCGCCGACATATGCAGCAAATGCCGAATGGTTATTGCACCGCGCGGGTCGCCGGGGCTTTGCCAATGCGGCACGGGCGCGGGGTCGTCCAACTGCAAACGGCCATCGGTAATGAGCAGCCCGATGAGCACGGCGGTGACGCTCTTGCTCATCGACCAACCAATCAGCGGCGTGTCCTTGTCATAGCCCGGCGCATAGCGTCCGGCGACAATCTTCCCGCCCTGCATAACGATGAGAGCGCGAGTTTCGCCGCCGATGCTGCCGTCGAACAGGGGGTCGATGACACGGTCAAGTGCCGCCTTGCCCGACGCCACGTCGTCCGCGATGAAGGCCGATCCGGGTTTTTTGTCCAACTCCGCGTTGCGCACATCTTCCGTCTCCGCGCCGCCACCACAGGCGGATAGCATAAAGGTAAGGGGCAGAAGGGCGGCAAATGCGCGCGGGGTGAGTTTCATCTTGGCCATGGGCGGGTGTTGTATTAACACTGCGCGCCATGACAAGCCCTAATTCCACTCCGCCTTCCGCGACACCGCCCGCACCCACGGCAAAGCGCGGTTTTACTGTGCGTCCCAAATGGATTGCGTTATTGTTGCTGGTGCTGGTCATCGCCTATCTCATCCTGCAATTTCCGGTGTTCCAGAAAAAGGCGGAATTGGGCAGCGCCTATGCCGCCCAAGTCGGCTGCTCCTGCCACTTTATGGAGGGGCGCAGCATCCCGAGTTGCGAAGGCGATTTGGAGGAGGCCGCATGGATGGTTTCTATGACCGCTGATGATAGCAAAGGGACGGTGACGGGCAGCGTTCCGGTTCTGGCCAGCCGCACGGCGCAATATGACAAGTTGATGGGATGCCAATTACTGCCCGAATAGTATGTAAGGCATACTAATAGACCCGCATTACTTGCCGAATACGTAGTATTTGGGGCAGCGGATATAGTTATCCACGGCCAAGGCGCGGTTGTGCGTTGACTTGGGCCAATGGCAACGCCATGCAGATATCGCTCGAATCGCCGCTAACGTTGCGGTTCGTGCCGATACGGGAGAGCGCGGGCTTGGTTTCACCTTGACCTGCCGCCGAAGGAGCAACCGCCCCGGAAACTCTCAGGCACCATGGACCGTATCGGCGAAGGGCACTCTGGAAAGCGCGTGGCAGGTGACTGTCTCGCCACCGAAGGGGTAAGTGGGTGTTTACATCCATGAATACTCTCAGGTTCATCGGACAGAGGGGGCTGTGTTCCATGCGTCTTGGCGGCGCGTGGAAGGCACAGGCCACCCGTCCGTGAAAGCTATTCCTAGTGACCAATCAAAACCAATCGCCTGAAGAAGCGATTCTCTCCCAAACCATTGATTCGTCCTTGCCGGAACCGGATTTGCAAATCCTGCCGCTGGATGCGTGGCATCGTGCGCAGGGCGGGCGGATGGTGCCGTTTGCGGATTATTCCATGCCCGTTCAATATGCCGATGGCATCATGGCGGAGCATTTGTGGACGCGCGAGAATGCGGGCCTGTTCGATGTGTCGCACATGGGGCAACTCATGGTGTCAGGAGAAAGCGCGGCGGACGCGTTGGAGACGTTGCTACCGTCCGATATTAAGGGTCTGGCCGAGGGGCAGATGCGCTATTCGCTGTTGCTCAATGAAGAGGGCGGTATCCTCGACGACCTTATGGTCACGCGCTGCCCTCAGGGGTATTACGTTGTCGTCAACGGCGCGGTAAAAAACGACGATATGGCGCATTTGATTGAGCATTTGCCCGACGATGTGACGCTGAACGTCATGGACGACCGCGCCCTGCTCGCCCTGCAAGGCCCGCACGCGGAGGAGGTCATGGCGGCGGTGGTGCCATCGGCGGCGCAGCTTTATTTTATGCATGCCGATTTGTGCCTGTGGGGTGAAGTGCCTTTGTGGGTCAGCCGGTCGGGTTACACGGGCGAGGATGGCTTTGAAATTTCCATTGCTGCCGATGAGGCCGAGGCGTTTGCGGAGGCGCTGTGCGCGCATGAGGCGGTGAAACCTATCGGCCTTGGCGCGCGCGATTCGCTGCGGCTGGAGGCGGGGTTGCCGCTTTATGGCCATGACTTGGATGAAACCACCACGCCAGTTGAGGGCAATTTGACCTTCGCGCTGTCGAAACGGCGGCGGGAGGAGGCGAATTATTTGGGCGCCGCCCCTGTGCTCGCCCAATACCCCAACAAAGCGCCGCGCCGCCGTGTTGGTTTGGCGGTCGAAGGCAAAATGCCGGTGCGCGAGGGTGCGCTGCTGTTCGTGGGGGACCAAGAAGTCGGCAAAGTCACCTCCGGCGGCTTCGCACCCAGCGTCGGCGCGCCGATTGCTATGGGCTATGTCGCCGCCGAATACGCCGCTGAAGGCACCGCTTTAGAGGCCGAGGTTCGCGGCAAACGCGTCCCCGTTACCGTCGCGCCATTGGTCCGCGTGGCGCATAATTATCACCGTAAACCAAAAGCTTAAGGGAGCTTAACATGACCCGCTATTTCACCGAAGACCACGAATGGATTGATGTTGACGGAGACGTTGCCACCGTCGGCATCACCGACTTTGCGCAGGGCCAATTGGGCGATGTCGTCTATGTCGAACTGCCCGCCGCTGGCACCGCGCTGACCAAGGGTGGCGACGCCGCCGTGGTGGAAAGCGTGAAGGCCGCCAGCGACGTTTACGCGCCGGTTTCGGGCGAAGTCGTGGAAAGCAACGCCGCGTTAGAAGGCGACAGCGCGCTGGTGAACAGCGATGCCGAGGGCGAGGGGTGGTTTTTCCGCATGACGCTCTCAGACGCCAGCGAGCTCGACGGCCTAATGGATGCCACCGCCTACGCGGCATTTGTGGGCTAACCGAAAATTCCTCCCCGAAACGGGGAGGGGGACCATCCAAAGGATGGTGGAGGGGCGACAACGCGACGTCCAACCCCCTCCGTCAGCACTGCGTGCTGCCACCTCCCCATGATGGGGAGGATTACAGGAGTTGAAAATGCGATACTTACCCCTTTCCCAAAATGACCGCGCGGCGATGCTGGAGCGCGTGGGTGCCGCCACCATCGACGACCTGTTCGTCGATGTCCCCGCCGAGGCGCGCCTGACCGGCCCGATCGCGGACCTGCCGATGCACGCCAGTGAGATGGCGGTCGAACGCCACATGAAACGTCTGGCCAGCCAAAATCTGGTCGCGGGCGAGGTGCCGTTCTTCCTGGGCGCGGGGGCGTATCGTCACCATGTTCCGGCCAGCGTCGATCACCTGATCCAACGCGGCGAGTTCTTGACCGCCTATACCCCTTATCAACCGGAAATCGCGCAGGGCACATTGCAGGTGTTGTTCGAATTTCAAACGCAGGTCGCGCGCCTGTTCGGGGTGGAGGTCGCCAATGCCTCGCTTTACGACGGCTCGACCGCGTGTTGGGAAGCCATTGGCATGGCGGGGCGCATTACCAAGCGGAAAAAAGTGCTGCTCTCCGACGGCCTGCATCCGCATTATGTGTCGGTGTGCAAAACAATGGCGCGCTTTACGGGCGAGACGTTGGACACGTCCGCGCCAACCCTGTCACCCGACACCGATTATGCGCGATTGGCGGAAAGCGTGGATGACAGCACCAGTGCTGTTGTCGTGCAATATCCCGACATCTTGGGCCGCGTAGAGGACATGAGCGCACTCGCCGCCGCGTGCCAAGCCAAGGGCGCGTTGCTGATCGCCGTCGTGACCGAACCCGTTGCATTGGGCCTTATCAAAAGCCCCGGCGAAATGGGCGCGGATATTGTGGTGGGCGAAGGGCAATCCATCGGCGTCGGCCTTCAATTCGGCGGGCCATACCTCGGCCTGTTTGGATGCCGCGAAAAATATGTGCGGCAAATGCCGGGCCGTTTGTGCGGCGAAACGGTGGATGCCAATGGCAAGCGCGGCTTCGTCCTGACGCTCTCCACTCGCGAACAGCATATCCGCCGCGATAAGGCGACGAGCAATATTTGCACCAACAGCGGCCTGTGCGCCTTGGCGTTCAGCATCCATATGACGTTGCTTGGCGAGGCAGGGTTGCGGCAAATGGCGGGCATCAACCATGCGCGGGCCAGCGAAACGGCGGCGGCATTGGCGAGCGTGCCGGACGTCACAGTGCTGAACACCACGTATTTTAACGAATTTACGCTGCTTCTGCCCAAGGATGCGCGGGCCGTGGTGCGCGAGCTTTCCGAATATAACGTGCTGGGCGGGGTGTCGATGGGGCGGCTGTATCCCGACCATCCGGAGCTTGCGAATGCGATGCTGGTCACCGCGACCGAGACGACGACAAGTGAGGACATCAACGCCTTGGTCGAAATATTGAAGGAGGTGCTGGCATGAGCATGAACAATCAAGGTCGCCCGACCGCGCCCGTCGCCGCGCCATTGGAAGCCCCCGCGACCTTCACCGGCAACCGCGCA
>JBGSSR010000041.1:0-15015 GCA_041736905.1 Sphingomonadaceae bacterium
TCAAGCAATGGTTCCTCGGCAGGATCGAGCAACGGTTCTTCGGCAGGCTCCAGCGCAGGCTCGTCCAACGGGTCTTCCGCAGGCAGCTCGGCGGGATCGTCTAATGGTTCGTCCGCCGGGTCCAGCGCAGGCACCAGCAACGGATCGAGCGCGGGGTCTTCGGCTGGCACCTCGAATGGTTCGTCGGCGGGCAGCAGTGCTGGCACGAGCGGCGGCGGCACCGATGTTCCGGCACCGCCCATCGTCCTGCTCTTCGGCGCAGCAGCAGCGGTCATGTTTGCCCGCCGTCGCGGCAAGAAGGTCGAAGCCGAATTGGACGAAGCGGCGTAAGCCATTCGTTGATTTAGGATTAAAGGGGGCGGTCCGGTTGGGCCGCCCTTTTTCGTTTCGGGTCCGGCCTGCCCCCTTGCGCCGATTCGCGCGGGCGGGCATAGAGCGGGCACTATGCATGACATTCGATATATCCGCGAAAACGCCTCCGCTTTTGATGCCGCCCTTGCCCGCCGTGGTGCAGAGCCGATGTCGGCGCAAATCCTTGACCTTGATACGCAAAAGCGCGCCATTCAGACCGAATTGCAGTCCGGCTTGGCACGCCGCAATGAGGCGTCGAAGGCGATTGGCGCGGCGATGGGCAAGGGCGATACGGCGGCGGCGGACGCGTTGAAGGGGGAGGTTGCCGCGCTGAAAACCGACTTGCCAGCATTAGAGGAAAAGGAGCGTGCGATTGGCAAGGAACTCGACGACCTGCTCGCCGGTATCCCCAATCTTCCCGCCGCCGATGTGCCCGACGGCGCGGATGAGGATGACAATGTTGAGGTCGCGAAATGGGGCACGCCGCGTGCGTTCGATTTCGACGCAAAGGACCATGCCGACATTGGCCCGCCGCTGGGCCTGGATTTTGAAACCGGCGTGAAATTGTCCGGTGCGCGGTTCACGTTCATGCGGGGCGGGATGGCGCGGCTCAATCGGGCGCTGGGGCAATTTATGCTGGACCAGCAGACGGGCGTGAATGGCTATAGCGAATGCGCGACCCCCTATATGGTCAAGGACGCCGCGCTCTATGGCACGGGACAGTTGCCGAAGTTTGCGGAGGATTTGTATCAAACTGTTCGCGTTCCACCGCCGTTAGACTTACCAGAAAATCCTACGATAGAACAAATTGCAGACTTAGATGTAAGCGATGTTGCAATGGATTTTGCCGTGAACATCCGAGATTTGGATCATTACGAGGGTCAAGGTAGGCTCAAGTATGAGGTCTATTCCGATAGACTGCGTCCAATTTTGCCTGGCCTCCACCTCATCCCCACCGCCGAAGTCTCCCTCACCAACTCGGTCGCGGGCGACATCATCGACACCGACCAACTCCCCATCCGCCTGACCGCGCTCACCCCCTGTTTCCGGTCTGAGGCTGGCGCGGCGGGGCGGGATACCAAGGGCCTGATCCGCCAACACCAATTTGAAAAGGTCGAACTGGTCAGCATCACCGCGCCGGAGGATAGCGAGGCGGAGCATGAGCGGATGACCGCCGCCGCCGAATCCATCCTTCAGGCGCTAAACCTGCCATATCGCAAGGTCCTGCTCTGCACCGGCGACATGGGTTTTGGCGCGCGCAAGACATACGACTTGGAGGTGTGGCTGCCGGGGCAGAATACCTATCGCGAAATCAGCAGCTGCTCCAACTGCGGCGATTTTCAGGCGCGCCGGATGAATACGCGCACCAAAAAAGCAGGTGAAAAACAAACGCAATTCGTCCACACTCTCAACGGGTCCGGATTAGCGGTGGGTCGCACCCTCGTGGCGGTTATCGAGAATTATCAAAATTCCGATGGCTCGGTCACGGTACCTGATGTCCTATTGCCCTATATGGGCGGGTTATCAGTGTTGACCCCAACCTAAGTTTAAGGAGCCTTAGTATGAGTAACGCATGGAACCACAGCCGCAGCGGCGCTTCGGACGATATTGACTTCGCGATTAAGGGCGAGGATTTGCAATTCGTCGAAATCGAACTCGACCCCGGCGAAAGCGCAGTAGCCGAGGCAGGCGCGATGGTGTGGAAAGACGCCACGGTGGACATGAGCACCGTCTTTGGCGATGGCAGCGGTGCGCAGGGCGGCGGATTTATGGGCGCGTTATTGGGCGCGGGCAAGCGGCTGGTCACGGGCGAAAGCCTGTTCACCACTGTGTTCACCCACAACGGCCAAGGCAAAGCAACCGTGGCGTTCGGCGCGCCCGTCCCCGGCACGATTTTGCCGATAAAATTGGACAGCGTGGGGGGAACCCTGATCTGCCAAAAAGACAGCTTCCTGTGCGCGGCGAAGGGCGTGTCGATTGGCATCGCGTTCCAAAAACGGATGCTCACCGGATTGTTCGGCGGCGAAGGCTTCATCATGCAAAAGCTTGAGGGCGATGGCTGGGTCTTTGTCCAAATGGGCGGCACATTGATTGAGCGCGAACTGGCGGCGGGTGAGGAAATCCACGTCGACACCGGCTGCGTCGCGGCAATGACATCGACCGTCGATATGGACGTTATCCAAGCGGGCAGCATCAAATCCATGCTGTTCGCGGGTGAAGGCGTGTTCTTTGCGCGCCTGCGCGGGCCGGGGAAGGTGTGGATTCAATCGCTACCGTTTAGCCGTCTGGCCGGACGCATGCTCGCGGCAGCGGGCCCTCGTGGCGGCTCAAACCGCGGTGAGGGCAGCGCATTGGGCAACCTCGGCGATTTGATTAGCGGTAACTAAAAGGGAAATTCGGTGCGGATATTATTGACCAACGACGATGGCATTAACGCGCCGGGTTTAAAAATACTTGAGGCCATTGCGGCGCAATTGTCCGATGACATTTGGATTTGCGCGCCGGATGAGGAGCAATCGGGGGCGGGGCATAGTTTGACTTTGTCCCGCCCCGTGCGGCTTCGCAAACATGGGGAGCGGCGCTTTTCCGTGACGGGTACGCCGACCGATGCGGTGATGTTCGCATTGCACCAATTGATGCCGGAGAAGCCGGACCTTATCCTGTCGGGCGTCAATCGCGGCGCCAATTTGGGCGATGATATTACCTACTCCGGCACGGTGTCGGCGGCGATTGAGGGGACATTGGCGGGGGTGCGCTCGATTGCATTGAGCCAAGTCTATTCGAAGGAAGGCATCGGCAATGGCGTCTCGTTTGAGGCGGCGGCGCACCATGGGGCCGATGTTATCCGGCCTTTGCTCACCCAAGAATTTGGTGAACGCACCCTCATCAACATCAACTTCCCGCCCTTGCCTGCCAATCAGGTCGCGGGCGTGCGCGTCGTGCGCCAAGGGTTCCATGATTATGGCCGCGTGAATATCATCAAACAAACCGACCCGCGCGGGTTTGATTATTACTGGTTCGGTCTGCACGGGATTGAACATACGCCGGGCCATGACACGGACCTAGAGGCGGTGGGCGAGGGCTATATTTCCGTCACACCATTGCAACTCGATTTGACGCAGGACCGCGCGTTGGCCCAGCTTTCCGCGCTCTATCCGGCGAAGGGATAGGCGCGTGACGGGGAGCAAGACATTCGGCCTGCTTCCGCTGGCGCTTTTCGTTGCGCTGTCCGCTTGCATCCCCGCAACTGAGCGCGAAGGCTGGCCACGTTATGCCAATGAGGCCGCGCCTGCGAAATTAGAAGTGGACCCCGGCGTCTTTGCCGAACCACCCCGCCCGTCATGGGACGGCGGCCGCGTGGTCGCCGCTCCCGGCGAGGTGGAGGAGGGGTTTTACGTCGTGCAGTCCGGTGACACCTTGCGCGGCATTGGCAACAAAACCGGCGCAGGGTCGGAGGCGATTGCCGCGGCCAATGGCCTTTCCGCGCCTTATACCGTCCGCGTGGGGCAACGGCTGACCATCCCCGGCGGCCGCTACCACACGGTGCAGGCGGGGGAGACGGGGATTGCGATTGCACGGGCCTATGGTGTGCGTTGGATGGATTTCATCGCGCTGAACGCGTTGGAGGAACCTTACGTTCTGCGCATTGGGCAGAGGTTGCGCTTGCCCAGTGGCGCAGGGAGTGCCGCCGCGCCAGCCATTGCAAAAACGCCGCCTGCCTACACACCCTCCGCCACGCCGCGTAAGGGAGCAGACCCGATGGCCAGTCGCGCCGCCGCATTCGACATCGATATCAACGACGTGGTGTCGGGCAGCCAGCCTGCCTTGGCCCAGGGGGCCGCGCCGGTCGCCCCAAAACCCTTGCCGTCTGGTCCCAAAGTCACAGCTGCCACCGGCGGACGCACCGGCCTGCCGATGAATGCCACGTTGGCCACGCCAGCGAGTTTCGGCGGCGCATTCTTATGGCCCGTCAACGGCGCACTCACCGCCCGCTTTGGCAAAATGGGCAGCGGCAAAGTGAACGAAGGCATCGATATCACCGCCCCCATGGGCACCCCCGTCACCGCCAGCGCGCGCGGCGTTGTCGTCTATTCCGGCGATGAAATCGGCGTGCTGGGCGGACTTGTCCTCATCGACCACGGCGGCGGCTGGGTCAGTGCCTATGGCAGGTTGTCGCGCTACAATGTCGTGCGCGGGGACAGCGTCAGCGCGGGCCAAGTCATCGGCGCGGTCGGCGACACTGGCTATGGCAGCGGCCCAGCGCTGCATTTCCAACTGCGCCGCGATTTGGAACCGGTTGACCCACTCGTCCATTTGCCTAAAAGATAAACCATGGTTGAAAAACGCGACTATATGGCGCTGCGCCGCAAGAATCCGGTCCCCTTATGGGGCGATTTGTCGTTGCGCATATTGGTGTTGTTCGTGCTCATCGGAACCGTGGTGTTGATCCATTGGCTGGACCGTGATGGGTTGGTCGATAATTATGATGGCGATGTAAGCTTTCTGGACGTCGTCTATTTCACCATGATTTCGATTACGACCACCGGGTTCGGCGACATCGCGCCCGTGTCGGACCGGTCGCGGCTGTTTGAGGCGGTGATTGTGACGCCGATCCGTGTCGCTGTGTTGTTCATCTTCATCGGCACCGCCTATCAATATGTTATCCGCCGTAGTTGGGAGACTTTTGTGATGAAACGCCTGCAAAAACAATTGGATGGCCATATTGTCGTCTGCGGCTTTGGCGTGTCGGGGTCAGAAGCAGTGCGTGAATTATTGGCACGCGGTGTGGACGCGAGCACCATCGTGGTGGTCGAGCGCAACGCCGATGGGTTGGCTTTGGCGCAGGAAATGGGGTGCCTTATCCTCGACGCCGATGCGACGCGCGATGAGACGCTAATGAACGTCCGCGTGTCGCGCGCGTCATCCGTCATCATCTCGGCGGGGCGTGATGATACCAGCATTTTGATTGGCCTCACCGTGCGGCATTTGGCCCCGGACGTGCCGATTTCGATGGTGGTGCGCGCCGCCGATAACGAATTGCTCGCCCGCCAAGCGGGGGCGACGCAGGTGATTAACCCCGTCAGCTTCACCGGACTGCTGCTCGCCGGGTCCGTGAAAGGGCCGCACACCGCCGACTATCTCGCCGATTTGGCCAGCGTGACGGGGCGGGTATCGCTGACCGAACATGTCGTGGCGATGGAGGATTTGGGTAAGGCCCCGTCCGACTTGGAAGGGCGCATGGTGCTGCGCATTTATCGCAATGGTGAACCCATCGGCTTTTGGGAAGAGGCGGCCAAACGGCTGGAAGAGGGCGACATATTGGTGGAGGTCGTGCCGGGTCTCGACGCGCGCGCTTAGGCACGGTGCCACTTCGCCCCCTTGCGCCTGTGTGTGGGGTGGAATGTTGGCGCAAGGGGGCGGGCTTTGGCAGGGCCGCGCCGTCTGGTCATCTGGCCCAGCCCATTGGGGTGTGGGTGGGCTGAAAGCCAATGCCGCACGGCGGGACCATCGCCGTGGTGCAACGCCCTTTTGCGCGGGACACGGTTAGTTTGGATTTAGCAACCGCACCATAACGATGCAATTTGGACCGGAATTGCGCCGAATTGGGTGCTTAAGCAGGCGGCAGACTGGGCGGCTCAGGCGTTGCCTCCGCAACCTCCGGCGAAAACAGTCGTTTGATGAACCGATAACTGCGGTGCACCACATAGATGCCGATGATGGTGAGGATGAGCAGGATGATCGCCGCGACCACCGGATTGGCGAAAGCGAGGACGAGCAAACCGCCGGTCGCGACATCCTCCACCGTGGACAATACCATGTTGCTGACGGGTTCCGGCGAGGTGTTCACCGCCGCGCGCGCACCGGCCTTGGTCCCATGGCTGACCAACGCCGCGCCGCCGCCGAGCAGAAAGACGACGACTTGCCAAACCGGATCGCCCGAATCCACCACCGCCAGCGCAAGCAGCGCGCCGCCGAGCGGGCGGATGAGCGTGTTGAGACCATCCCAAATGCTGTCCAACCACGCGATTTTATCGGCAAAAAACTCCGCCACCGCACCCAGCGCGCTGATTCCCAGCACCCACGGATTGGCCAGCACGTCGAGCATTGCGAGGTTTTCTGGCAGGTCGATATAGCCCGACTTCATCGCCAACCCCGTGGCGAACACCGTCAAATACAACCGCCAACCGGACAGCAGACTAACCGAGGCGGCAAGGCCAAGAAGTTCAACAATTCCCATGAGCGTATTTTCGCAACAAATGCCGCGTTATGCAAATAAAAGCGTGTTGGGGTAAATTGGGATAACGTAGGATGTTCATCCCCATCTCTTTAGAGACGATCGTATATTTTACAAACACGCCTAACGAATGTGGCGCTTCCCGACATAAAAGCCGATGAGAAAGCCAATCGCTGACCCGACGATGATCGTTCGCAGCATCGGGCCTGCTTGCCCATGCCAATTGGCGAGTGCGACCATACTGCTGACGAAAGCGCCAGCAAGCATCCCGCGCATTCCCAGTGTCACTTGCGCTACTCCGGCGCCCTTGTCAACGTCGGCACGTCCCCCGGCCCTTCATATTTCAATTCCAGATACCGCCCGCGGGTGGCCAGTGCGTCTAATTCGCCGCGCGCGATTGTGCGGGTGATGGCGTCGATTTCCTTCGAGATCACGGACAGTCCGCTGACCAATTGCGCCTCTGGTGTCGATCCGGCATGTTCCTCTTTGCGCATCGGGGCCGGGATACGTTGGTAGCTGGCAATCATTTCGGGCAGGTGTTCACCCACCAAACGGCGGATGTCATTGGCTGCGGGGTCGTTCTCCCCCAAATGCTGCAATTGTGGGGAGAGTTGGTCCAACCGCGCGCCGATTTCGACCAGCACCGTTTGCGCGGGCGGCGGCAAAGCGGGGCGTTGCGCCTCCAACCAGATTTCGGTCTTGCCTGCCAGCGTGCGCAGGTCGGATTTCAGGATTTTTTCCGGCGTCGGCGTGGTCATTTTGGGGAAGACCATCAGGCCCCCGAACACCGCAGCTGCGGCCAAAACGGCAGCGCTAAACCCGACGACGCCAAGCCCCCCGATAATCGAACCCAGTATCGACAGGCCGACGAACACCACACCCACGCCAAGACTAGCGCGGATGAATTTGTTCAGCCAATGGCTGCGCTTTAACAACCGCGACCGCTCGCCCAAATGACGCGCAATGCGTTGATTTTTCAGCGCACCTTGCGCCTCACGGATGATGAGATCAGAGCTTTTACTCATGCGAGTTACCTTAAATTATCTGCCCCGATTGAACCTTATTCCGCGCGAAGAAGCCCCGCGTCGGTTGCCTTCGCCACGGCGGCGGCTTGCCCCTCGGCTCGGGCGATATAGCCTTTGGACTTGGCGACTTCGCCCTCCAGTGCGCCGATGGTTTGTTTCATATTGTCCAGCGATTTCAGCTTGAACTGGTCAATGCTGTCCATCGTGTCGTAGATATTCTGAAACGCGCGGCTCAGCGTTTCCAGCGGAATGGTCGCGTTCGCTGCCTGTTCATGGATGGTCGCTGTGTTTTGTTTGAGGAGCTCACCCGTCGAATCAATGATGTTCGCGGTGGTGGTGTTGAGCGCGGTAATCTGGCTCAAAACCAAACGCTGATTGGTCATCGCCTGCGCCACTGTCACGGCGGTGCGCAGCGCGCCGACGGTCGTGGTGCTGGCCCGGTCCACGCCCTTGACCAATTCGACGTTGTTTTTCTTAACCAGATCAAGGGCCAAATACCCCTGCACCGTCACCGCCATTTGGGTCAGCAAATCCTGCGTGCGTTGGCGCACATAGAACAATGCACTTTCGCGGATGGCGTTGGCTTTGGCGGGGTCTGAAAGTTGCAGCTCATTCGCCCGCGCCTCCAATTTCCCGTCCAGCGTCTTGGCCATGTGGATCATCTGTTCCAGCTTGCCCATTGCAGCCCACAGGTTTTGCCGTTCGACATCAATCGCGGCGTTGTCCATGATGAGCTCATCTTTGCCGCCAGCGAGGCGATCAAGGATGGTGCTGATATGCGTTTGCGAGGATTTATAGCCATCGAAATAATTGCGCAATTTGTTGCCCATCGGGATAATCCCGAACAGCTTTTTCGGCGCGAGCAAATTGCCCTGCTTCGACGGGTCCAAATCCTCCACGGTGCGGCGCAATTCGGCCAAGTCCGCGCCGATGCCGGTTGTCTCATCCATCGCGCGCACGGGGCGGTCGAGGAAGCGGTTCGCCTGACTGCTCGCGCCCATGATTTCGTCGCGGCCCATGTTGGTGATTTGGTCCACACGCTTGCCAAATTCGGGTGAGTTCACGTCCTGCGCGATCAAGTCGTCGATGAATTCATCAACCTTGGCATCCAATTTGGTCTTGGCGTCTTCGGCGACGGGGACAAGGCCCATGGCCTTTTCCGCGCTGATGACCGGCACGGGGTCGGGCGGGGTGAGCTTCAAGTCATCTATCGTAGCAGTTGCGGTTGCCGTTGCCGTCGTATCGCTCATTCGTAATTCTCCGTTCGCATAGGGTCAAAACCCCGTCACGCCTGCCCAGCCCTTATGTTAGGGCCAAGGTGGCGATTTTCAAGCGAAACCGCCCCTAATCTTTGCGCGCTAAATGCGTGGCGATGGGCGCGGATAGGATAAGTTGGGCCAGATGATAAAGGATGACGGGGATCAGGATGAACCCCGCCTCCGCCTTCGGGAATAATATCGCCGCCAATGGCGCGCCGATGGCGATGCTTTTGTGCGCACCGGCGAAGAGGAAGGCCTTGCGGTCGGGCCGCGCAAATCCGCCGCCCGCCAGCCATGCGCCGCCAAATGCAAAGGCGAGGAAAAGGGCGATTGCACCGGTCAGGGTGAGCAGGACCGATACGGGCAATTGGCTCCACAACCCCTCCCGAACCGCCGCCGACAGCGCGACATAGACGGCGAGCGCAATGACCAATCGGTCGAGCCATCCCGTCACGTCCTTATGCGCCATTACGGCCGCGCGCACCCATGGTTGAATGACCTGGCCAATGATGAAGGGGAGGAGGAGGATGGTCGCAATCTTCACCACGACATCGCCGCCAATGACGACTCCCTTGGCCGAACCGAGCGCCGCGAACAACATCGGCGTTACCACCACGCCGACGAGGTTGATCAGCGCGGCGGCAATGACGCTGGCGGCGACATTGCCCTTGGCCAATGTGTTATAACTGGTCGCGCTTTGCACGGTGGAGGGCAAGACGCCCAAATATAGCAGGCCCAGCGCCAATGTGGCGGGAAGGAGCGACGCGAAGGCGTGGCTCAAAACCCACCCCACCGCCGCCATCGCGCCGAACACCCAAAGGAATATGCCGCCCTGCAACCGCCAATTCTTAACGCCGTGCAGGACTTCATCGCGGGGCAGGCGGATGCCGTTGAGCAGGAACAGGATGAATATGCCGATGTTGCTAATGGTCCCCGCTGCGCTTGCTTGGGCATCACTCACCGGCACGACCGCCGCCAACCCGAAGGTAAGCAGGAGCAGCCAGATGAGTTTATCGGAGAGCAGGACGCGGAGCATTGCGGCTGCATAGGGTGACGCTTGACCAAATCCAACAAAAACCCTATATCGCAATCCAACACCGACCCAATCGGGAAGGCCCGCCGTCGCGCAGTGGGCCGTGAATAGATTGGCCATCGGACCCGATAGACGCGATAAAGCTGCATTCTGACCCCGAAAACGCGGGTTCGGACATGCGGCTTTTGGTGTCTTCACGGTGCACGCGAATCACAGATCCGGCGGGGCCTTTCCCCGCACATTTTGAAGGTCGAGATAGCTTTATGGCAACGAACCCAACTTCAAAGCCCAATTTGTCGACGCGCGAAAAGCGTATCCGCAAAATCTTTGGCAATATCCACGAAGTCATCGAAATGCCGAACCTGATTGAGGTTCAACGCGAGTCGTATGAGCAATTCCTGCGCTCCGATCCGTCGACCGGCTATGTGTCCGGCCTGGAAAAAACATTGCGCAGCGTGTTCCCGATTAAGGATTTCGCCGGCACCGCCGAACTCGATTTCGTGCATTATGAATTGGAGCATCCCAAATTCGACGTGGACGAATGCCGTCAACGGGGCATCACCTATGCCGCGCCGATGAAGGTGACCCTGCGCCTGATCGTGTTTGAGGTTGACCCCGATACGGAAGCGCGCAGCGTTTTGGATATTAAAGAGCAAGACGTCTATATGGGCGACATGCCGCTGATGACTGGTAACGGCACGTTCTTCGTGAACGGGACCGAGCGCGTTATCGTATCCCAAATGCACCGTTCGCCGGGCGTTCTTTTCGACCATGACCGCGGCAAAACGCACTCGTCGGGTAAGTTCCTGTTCGCGGCGCGGATTATTCCTTACCGTGGTTCGTGGCTGGATTTTGAATTCGACGCGAAGGACATTATCAACGTCCGTATCGACCGTAAGCGCAAATTGCCCGTCACGACCCTGCTTTATGCCTTGGGTCTGGATGACGAAGCGATCCTGAAATATTTCTACGACACTGTGGTGTTTGAACGTGGCAAGGACGGGTGGAAAATTCCCTTCAATGCCGATCAATGGCGCGCGCAAAAGCCATCGTTCGACATCGTCGATGCGGCCAGCGGCGAAGTTATCTTCCCCGCTGGAACCAAAATCACACCGCGCGCCGCCACCAAAGCGGTGAAGGACGGTTTGACGCATTTGCTGATCCCGACCGAAGAAATCTTTGGCCGATACAGCGCCTATGACCTCATCAACGAAAAAACCGGTGAAATTTATGTTGAGGCGGGCGATGAAATCTCCGCCGAGAACTTTGAGAAGTTGGACAAGGCAGGCGTCGATAACCTGACCCTGCTCGACATCGACCATGTCACCACTGGCCCATGGATCCGCAACACGTTGAAGGCTGACAAGGCCGAAAACCGCGATATGGGTCTGGAAGCCATTTACAAAGTCATGCGTCCCGGCGAACCGCCAACGCGCGAAACCGCCGATGCTTTGTTCGAAGGCCTGTTCTTCGACGGCGAACGTTATGACCTGTCCGCCGTGGGCCGCGTGAAAATGAACATGCGCCTGAAGCTGGAGGTGGAGGACACGCTGACCACGCTGCGCACCGAAGACATTTTGTGCGTCGTGAAGGAACTCGTGAACCTGAAAGACGGTAAGGGCGAGATTGACGACATCGACAACCTCGGCAACCGCCGCGTGCGTTCGGTGGGCGAATTGCTCGAAAACCAATACCGCGTCGGTTTGCTCCGTATGGAGCGCGCCGTGAAGGAGCGTATGTCCTCGGTCGATGTATCGACCGTCATGCCGAACGACCTTATCAATGCAAAGCCAGCAGTGGCCGCCGTGCGCGAATTTTTTGGTTCGTCGCAGCTTAGCCAGTTCATGGACCAAACCAACCCATTGTCCGAAGTCACCCACAAACGCCGCGTGTCGGCGCTTGGACCCGGTGGTTTGACGCGGGAACGCGCGGGCTTTGAAGTTCGCGACGTTCACCCAACGCATTATGGCCGTATCTGTCCGATTGAAACGCCGGAAGGCCCGAACATTGGTCTGATTAACTCGCTGTCCTCGTTTAGCCGCGTGAACAAATATGGCTTCATCGAAACCCCTTACCGCGTCGTCAAAGATGCGCAGGTGACCAGCGAAGTCAAATATCTGTCCGCGATGCAGGAACAGAATCAAGTGATTGCACAGGCGTCGGCGGAAACCGATGCCGATGGCCGCTTGACCGAGGAATTGGTCAGCGCGCGGGAAAACGGCGAATTCGTGATGGCTTTGAAAGAGCAAATCACGATGATGGACGTGTCGCCGAAACAGTTGGTTTCGGTTGCCGCCTCGCTCATTCCGTTCCTGGAAAACGATGACGCCAACCGCGCGCTCATGGGTTCGAACATGCAACGCCAAGCTGTGCCTTTGGTGAAGGCCGAGGCTCCCTTGGTCGGGACCGGCATGGAGGGCACGGTTGCCCGCGATTCCGGTGCTGCCATCGCCGCACGTCGTCCCGGCATCATCGACCAAGTGGACGCGACCCGTATCGTCGTCCGCGTGACCGGTGAAGTTGAGGCCGGAAAATCCGGCGTGGACATTTATCGCCTGCAAAAATTCCAACGCTCCAACCAAAACACCTGCATCAACCAACGTCCGTTGGTGAAGGTCGGTGACGTGATTGACGCTGGGGATATCATCGCCGACGGTCCATCGACGGAACTGGGCGAATTGGCATTGGGCAAGAACAGCCTCGTCGCGTTTATGCCGTGGAACGGGTATAACTACGAAGATAGTATCCTGATTTCCGAACGCATCGTGAAGGATGACGTGTTCACTTCCATTCACATCGAAGAATTCGAAGTGATGGCGCGCGATACGAAGCTTGGACCCGAAGACATCACCCGCGACATTCCCAATGTCGGCGAAGAGGCGCTGCGTAGCCTCGACGAAGCGGGCATTGTCTATATCGGTGCAGAGGTTCACCCCGGTGACATTCTAGTCGGTAAAATCACGCCTAAGGGTGAAAGCCCGATGACGCCGGAGGAAAAACTGCTCCGCGCCATCTTTGGTGAGAAAGCATCCGACGTGCGCGACACCTCGCTCCGCTTGCCGCCCGGTGTGGCAGGGACCGTCGTTGAGGTCCGCGTGTTCAACCGTCACGGCATCGATAAAGACGAACGGGCGATGGCGATTGAGCGTGAGGAAATCGAACGCCTTGCCAAGGACCGTGAGGATGAGCGCGCCATTTTGAACCGCGCCACCTTCAACCGTCTGCGCGACATGTTGCTGGGCCAAACCGCCGCCAATGCGCCGAAGGGCGTGAAGAAGGGTGAGGTGATTACCGAGGCGCTTCTGGAAGAAGTCGAACGTCACGAATGGTGGAAATTCGCCGTCGCCGACGACAAGACGCAATCCGATTTGGAAGCGGTCAAAACCCAATATGACGAAGCCGTCAAACTGATCGTTGAGAAGTTTGAGGATCGCCGTGAGAAGCTGGAACGGGGCGATGAACTCGCGCCGGGCGTGCTGAAAATGGTGAAGGTGTTTGTTGCCGTGAAGCGCAAACTGCAACCGGGCGATAAAATGGCCGGTCGTCACGGGAACAAGGGGGTTATTTCCCGCATTCTTCCCGTCGAGGACATGCCATTCCTGGAAGACGGCACGCATGTTGACATCGTGCTGAACCCATTGGGTGTGCCAAGCCGGATGAACGTGGGTCAGATTTTCGAAACCCACTTGGGCTGGGCCGCACGTGGTTTGGGGCAACAGATTAAACATGCGCTTGAGGATTGGCGCGATGCCAACCCGAACCCAGAGGCGGGCGCCGCCCCCGATGCGGTGCGCGATCGTTTGAAAATCTGCTACGGTGACCATTATGCCGCCGAACTCGACAGCCGTACCGACGAACAAATCGTCGAAATGGCCAATTTGCTTATCCCCGGTGTCCCCATGGGCACGCCGGTGTTCGATGGCGCAAAGGAAGCCGACGTGTCGCGGATGTTGGAGCGTGCAGGTTTGCACACGTCGGGCCAAAGCGACCTGTACGATGGCCGCACGGGTGAGAAGTTCAGCCGGAAGGTAACCGTTGGTTACATCTACATGCTGAAACTGCATCACTTAGTCGATGACAAGATCCACGCACGGTCGATCGGGCCCTACAGCCTTGTCACGCAACAACCGTTGGGCGGTAAGGCCCAATTCGGTGGTCAGCGTTTCGGGGAAATGGAAGTCTGGGCACTGCAAGCATACGGCGCGGCCTACACGCTTCAAGAAATGCTCACCGTCAAATCCGATGACGTCGTTGGCCGGACGAAGGTTTACGAAGCCATCGTTAAGGGCGACGACACGTTCGAAGCGGGCATCCCCGAAAGCTTCAACGTTCTGGTCAAGGAAATGCGCTCACTCGGCCTCAACGTCGAATTGCGCAATTACGATGACGAGAATGAGGATGGCGACGGACCAGCCGCTTTGCCGGAGGCCGCGGAGTAATCCGCGGTAGCCAGTGTGGGGCCATTGGAACCAGCCATGGCCCTACCGCCCTCAGCCTACCGATTTCACCCTGCCGAGCCATTGATTGAATGGGCGGCGACTAAGGGAACATACAGATGAACGACCTGACCAAAATCAACAACCCGAACGCGAAACCTGAAACGTTCGACACCCTCCAAATCGGCCTTGCCAGCCCCGAGCGGCTTCGTTCGTGGTCTTTCGGTGAGATTAAAAAGCCCGAAACCATCAACTACCGCACGTTCAAACCCGAACGCGACGGCCTGTTTTGCGCGCGGATTTTTGGTCCCGTAAAGGATTACGAATGCCTGTGCGGTAAGTACAAGCGCATGAAATATAAGGGCATCGTCTGCGAAAAATGCGGCGTTGAGGTTACCGTGACCAAAGTCCGCCGTGAGCGGATGGGCCACATTGAACTCGCCGCGCCGGTCGCGCACATCTGGTTCCTGAAATCATTGCCAAGCCGCATCGGCCTATTGCTCGATATGCAATTGAAGCAGTTGGAGCGTATCCTCTATTTCGAAAACTATGGGGTGATCGAACCCGGCCTGACCGCGCTCGAAAAATACCAATTGCTGTCCGAAGACGAATTGCTCGATGCGCAGGACGAATATGGTGAGGAAGCGTTTTCCGCCGGTATCGGCGCGGAAGCGCT
>JBGSSR010000047.1:0-13916 GCA_041736905.1 Sphingomonadaceae bacterium
CAGCCACAAAATCCTCGAAATTATGGCCGCCGACCGCAAATCGGGCGCGGCGCCGTTCCTGGAACCTGACGCGAAAAGCCAAGTCACCTTGCGCTACGTCGATGGCGTGCCAACCGAGTGCATGGCGCTTGTCGTTTCCACGCAGCACGCGCCAGATTATTACCACCACAATGGCGAAGGTGACGCGGCGAAATACGCGGAACTGCGAGAATACGTGCTGGGCGTGGCACACAAGGTTTTGCCGGAAGGCTTCATTACTGAGGCCACCGCATTGCACATCAACCCCACCGGCTGCTTCGAAATCGGCGGCCCCGATGGGGACGCAGGCCTAACCGGACGGAAGATTATCGTTGACACCTACGGCGGCGCGGCCCCCCACGGCGGCGGCGCGTTCAGCGGCAAAGACCCGACAAAGGTCGACCGCAGCGCGGCCTATATCTGCCGCTATATGGCGAAAAACATTGTCGCCGCGGGCCTTGCCAACCGTTGCTCGATCCAATTGAGCTACGCCATCGGCGTGTCGGAGCCTTTGTCCATCAACGTCAACCTGCACGACACCCAATCGCAGGGCGTAAGCGAGGAGGCATTGGAAACCTTGCTCCCCACGCTCGTCAAGCTGACCCCACGCGGCATTCGCGAGCATTTGGGCCTCAACAAACCCATCTACAAAACCACCGCCGCTTATGGCCACTTCGGCCGCAAAGCCGACGGCGATTTCTTCCCATGGGAGAAAACGGATTTGGTTGAGGCGTTGAAAGCGGCGGTGTAACGTCACTTCATCGATGAATTGATAGCGCGTCGTCCTGAATAAGGGCGGCGCGCTTTTTCTTGCCCCCTGCCCCCACACCCGCTATCCGCCCACCCCATGACAGCTTACAAAACCGGCGATCCCACCACGCTCAACCGCCTTTATGGCCGGTCCAAGGGCAAACACCTGCGCGATCGGCAGCAGCATTTGGTGGACACCCTCCTCCCCCGCATTGCCGTGCCCGATGAAGGTCCGGTAACGTCGCAGCGCCTGTTCGGCGACGACCGCCCGCTGCATTTTGAGATCGGCTTTGGCGGCGGGGAGCATATGGCGTCGCGCGCCGATATGCTGCCCGACCATGGCTTTATCGGTGCGGAGCCGTTTGTGAATGGCGTGGCGCAGGCGCTGACGCACATTGATGGCGAGGTGTCCGACCATTGGGGGCTGAACAATCCGCACCCACCGCTTGGCAACGTCAGCATCCATATGGGCGACGCGTTGGAGGTGCTGCGCCGCATCCCCGATGGCGCGCTCAGCTTCGTCTATCTGCTCCATCCAGACCCTTGGCCAAAGGCGCGCCATGCCAAGCGCCGGATGATGAACCCCGGCCCAGTGGACATGATCTCCGCGAAGCTGAAACCCGGCGGCGAGTTCCGCTTTGGCACCGACCATGACGTGTATTTACGCTGGGCCTTAATGGTGATGAACGGGCGCGAGGATTTTGAGTGGTTAGCCACGAAACCGGCGGATTTCCTGACCCGCCCCGGCGGCTGGCCCGAAACGCGATACGAGCATAAGGCGCGCACAGTGTATGGGCATGAGGTTTGGTATTTTCGCTATCGGAAGAAATAAGGTTGGGCGGACGCGGCCGAGGGGTAATTCAGCGCGCCCGCCCTATCGAAGGTTGGTAGCAATTTACACGCCTTCGATATTCGGTTTGGCGTGAGTGTCCACCGCCAATGCTTTGTACAACGCGCCGCCAATCAGCGCGCCGATGATGGGGGCGAGCCAGAACAGCCACAGTTGTTCTAACGCGATCCCGCCCTCTAGCAACGCCGGTCCCGTGCTGCGCGCGGGATTGACCGAGGTGTTGGTGACGGGGATGCTAATCAAATGGATTAGCGTTAGGCACAGGCCAATCGCGATGGGGGCAAAGCCCGCTGGCGCGCGGCCATCGGTGCTCCCCATGATGACCCAAAGGAAGAATGCGGTCAGCAACACCTCAATCACAAACGCCGCGCCAAGCGCGTAACCGCCGGGGCTATGCGTCCCGAAACCATTGCTGGCGAGGCCATTTTTGGCGATGGAATAATCGGCATTGCCCTGTGCGATATAGGCCAGCGCCATGGCGGCGACAATCGCGCCGACGACTTGCGCGATGACATAGAGCGGGATTTCTTTCGCCGGAAAGCGTCCGCCCGCCCACAGGCCGATGGTGACCGCTGGATTCAAATGGCACCCCGACACATGGCCAATGGCATAGGCCATCGTCACCACGGTCAGGCCAAATGCCAACGATACGCCAAGTAGACCAATGCCGACATCGGGGAAAGCGGCGGCCAGAACCGCGCTGCCGCATCCGCCGAAGACCAGCCAGAATGTGCCGATGGCTTCGGCCGCTGCCTTTTGAAAATTCGTCATTACCTTACCCCATCATTGTTTCGATGCGGTAAGGGTAACGCGAAAAGGCGTGATGTCATTGTAAATACCCGTCACGCGGCGTGTGACGAGGTAAATTCGTTCGAATTTTAAACCTATTTACAACTACTGAGGCTGGCCCTGCGGAGGGGGAGCGCCAGCGGCGGCGGGGTCGCCACCCATCTGGCCCTGCATTTCCTGCATCTGCTTCTGTTGCGCCTCCATAACCTTTTGGAATTCGGCCTCGCTCACGACGTCGATCACATCGACCTCAAAATGCAGCATGGAATTGGCGGGGATCAGGACTTCACCGGTTTGCGGATTGGGAATTTCACGCTCGCCATAGGCAAGATCGGAGGGAATCCACAATTCCATCTTCGCGCCTTTCTTGGCGAGTTTCAGGCCTTCGTCGAAGCCGGGGATGGTTTCGCCAATGTGGAAATCAACCTGCGGCGCGGCATCAAATTCGGTGCCATCGCGCAACATGCCCTTATAGCCCGCAATCACGACATCCTCGGCGGTTGCGGCGCGGCCCGTGCCTTCGGTCACGATGCGGTATTGCAGGCCGGATGCTGTGGTGACGACGCCGTCCTCCTTCGCATTGTCGGCAAACCATTCGGCATTATCCTGATACTTCGCGCGCGCCTCTGCGGTGCCGTAATAGGCAAGGCCGCCGGCGGACAAAGCGACGGCGGCAAGCCCGACCCACAACGTGCGCAGCGAGCCTTTGGCAATGGGTTGCAACGGAACGGCGGTGATCGACATGAGGATGCTCCGGTATGGAATAGGATGTTGCCATTTCCCCTAATCGCTTTTTGGGGGGCGTCAAGCGGGGATGGGGTTAGACGAAAGGCGGGCCAACAAAAAAGGCGTGCGTGCTGTTGCGCGAGACGCCCAACAAAAAAAGGCGCATCCTTGCGGACGCGCCCTTTTTTAAGACCGGTTTGGCTTAACGCTTACTTCGGACCGTCACGCTCGGTGCGCTTACGGTCCATTTTGCGGGCGCGACGGACAGCAGCAGCCTTTTCACGGGCGCGCTTTTCCGATGGCTTTTCAAAGTGACGGCGCAGCTTCATTTCGCGATACACGCCTTCCCGCTGCAACTTTTTCTTAAGTGCGCGAAGGGCCTGTTCAACATTGTTGTCGCGAACGAGAATCTGCATAAAAAAATCACTCCGGTCGATTCGGTTTGTATCGGTAAACGGCTGAAAAGGGCCAATTTCCCGAGGGTAAAATAAAAAGCGCCGCGCAAATGCGGCGTCGTTCGGCCCTGCCCCTATCCCCATGTGGCAGTAATTTCAAGTCAAAAGCGGCCTTTTGCGCCAAAAAGCGTATATGAGTTGCACCTTGCCACCTTGTCACGGTGCCCCGCTCCGCTTATCCTGTGGCCATAATAGGAGATAGAGCCATGGCAACACAAATGAAATCCGGCCTTAACTGTAGCGCCGCCGAATGGGAGGTGCGGCAACAACTTGCCGCCTGCTATCGCATTTTCGACCATATGGGCTGGGCCGAGAGCATATATAACCACATCACGGTCAAAGTGCCGGATGAGGATGGCGCGTTTTTGATTAATCCATTCGGCCTGATGTATTCGGAAATCACTGCATCGAACCTCGTCAAAATCGATATTGATGGCAACACACTCTCCGGCAATTATCCCGTCAACAAGGCCGGCTTTACCCAGCATAGCCGGTTTCACCGCGACTTGCCCCACGCCCACGCCATTTGCCACACGCACACCACCGCGATGATGGCCGTCGCGTCGATGGAGGGTGGTTTGCAGCCGGTGAATTTCTACGCCTGCAACTTCATTGGCCGCATTGCCTATCATGATTTTGAGGGCGTCACCGTGCGCGATGAGGAGGGCGATCGGTTGGTTGCGAACTTGGGGGACAAATCGATCCTGATGCTGCGCAACCATGGGCCGGTGATTTTGGGGCTGACAATCCCCGAGGTCTTCCTGCAACATTGGGCGTTGCAACGGGCGTGTGAAATTCAACTCGCCACCATGGCATCGGGCACGCCCATCCGGATTAGCGATGACGTGGTCGCGGTGCATCAACGTGATATTGGGCAGACACAGCTTCCCGGCGGCCCAGGTGCGGCGGACTTTGCCGCATGGACGCGGGTGATCGACCGGATTGATAGCAGCTGGCGGGATTAGGCTTGTCGGAGGGCGGCCGCCGCCGTAAAAGCCAGCCATGCCGCGCCTAACCGTCAACAACCGACCCGTCGAATATCGCATGGCGGGGGACACGCCCCTGCTGTTTGCGCTGCGGGAGGCGTCGAACCTTACCGGCACCAAATATGGATGCGGCACGGGCGATTGCGGCTATTGCGTGGTGGAGGTGGATGGGGAGGCTTTGCGCTCCTGCCTCGTCACATTGAACGATGTAGAGGGGCGATTTGTCACCACGATTGAGGGACTAAGCCGTGACCGGTCGCATCCGGTGCAGCAGGCGTTTGCCGCCGCCAACCTGTCCCAATGCGGATATTGCATCCCCGGCATGATTATGAGTGCGGCGGTGTTGCTCAAGAAAAACCCCAACCCAGACGACGCGGCGGTGGATGAGGCGATTAAGACGCTTTGCCGCTGCGGATCCTACCCCCGCATCCGCGATGCCATTGCGCAGGCGGCCCGAGTGGCGCGACGCGAAGAAACGCTCAGCGCCGCCCCGCCGCCGGGAATTTCACCCGAAGACGCCGCGCGCGCCGTTCCTGCGTTGAAGCCCGAGGGCGTGGAAAAACCCGGCGCTGTATCGATTGGTGGGGATAAAGAAGCGCCCCGCGAATAGACCTTGCGCGTCATCTTGCCACGTGTATCCTTTCGTCAAATTTTACACGGGGGGTTCACATGGCGAAATATTATGGGGCGCTGGCGATTGCGATCACGGTAACGCCTTCATTGGCGATGGCGCAAGACGGCAATACCGGTCTGGATATTCCCGGTGTCAATTGCAGCATGCCGAACTCATATTGCTCCAGCACCAAAACCACCATCACCATCGGATCGGACGGTGAAACCAGCACCACAGAAAAGACACGCACTGTCGGTGGTAAACCGGTGGACGAGGGTGACGCCCCCAAGGCGCGACGCGTAATCCAACCCAAACGCGACAACAGTGCGATGCCGGGGATGCGATTTGACCCTGCGCTGGGATATTATGTGCCCTTTACCCCTCCAGCACCAGCAGCACCGGAGCCCTCGGCAAACACTCCGTCCGATGATGCGCAATCGCGGGGACGGTTGGGTCTTGGCAAACCGCTGCGATAGAGCCGATTTTTTCCCATGTATTTTGCAGCATTTAGGGGCGACGTTCAGAAGAACCCTTCGCGGGCAACGGTTTCGGCCACGGCATGCTGCTCCAAATCGCGCCTGCTGGCTGGATTGGCGATGTCGCGGTCGCTGGCGTCGATCCAGCAGAGATCCTCAATATGCAACACGCGGTCGTCATGGCTGCGGATGGTCATCCCCTGCACGGGTTGCATATCGCGGGCATCGACCAGCACGGGGTTGCTAGGCACGCCCAATTGCCATTTCTCTCCCCATTGGCGCAATGCGACCATGGCGGGCAGCAAATCGCGGCCTTTCTGCGTCAGGCTATATTCCACGCGGCGGCGGTCATCGGGGCATGGGGTGCGCTCCAAAATTCCGCTATCGGTCAGGCGCACAAGACGCGAGGCGAGGATGTTGCGCGCAATCCCCATTTCGGAGAGGAACTCCTCAAAATGGCGCACGCCGTTGAATGCGGCGCGCAGGATCATCAGCGACCATTTCTCGCCAATTTCCGCCAAGGCCATGGGAAGGCCGCATTGTTCGGAAAGATCTTCGCGGATGTCGTCACCCGAAATACCCATAATTTTGCCCCAAAATTGTCCACCCGCCCGACATAGCTTAGGCGGCAATCGCACATAATAGCACCAACCGTTCGCTCACGCAAAGGGGATACGTTGGCGGCTTTGCGCCAAAATGCCACAACCAAAATTTTTAGAAGCGCTGCATTTTTAGATTGCAATTTGCAACTTAATTGCATAAGTTTCGATTCGCAACGCAAAATCGACACTCCTCTTCGACAGAGCATTGCACCACCTAAAGTCAACAATGACCAACACAAAGGTTCAAGGATATGACACTCTCCCTCTCCCGTTTTTCCGCCCCATTCCGTGCGACCGTTTTGGCTTTTGCTGCCCTGTCCGCCACGCCTGCTTTGGCGAACGGTGGGTATAGCGTGACGCTCGCCGCTGCGCCTGCTGAGGCCAAGATTATGGCCGGTGGCACTGTGTTCGTATGCAAGGGTGCCGATTGCACCGCACGCGAATCCGCCAGCTCGCCATTGCGCGTATGCACCGCGCTGGCCAAAGAAACCGGCCCAGTTGCGGCGTTCACCTTCGCTGGCAAAGCATTTGACGAGGCCAAATTGGCGAAGTGCAACGCCAATGCCGCTGGCTAATTTGGTAGCTTAAACCGCCCTTTTGGCGGCAAAATGCAAACCCCTGAACCGCTCTGCCTCTCGCGGTTTGGGGGTTTGTTGTATCTATGAAAAGGTTAAAACCCGCGCCCCACGGCCTCGCGCACTTCCGCGACGCCCGCCTCGCGCTGTGCCTTCAACTCGGCCTTTAATTTCGCCGGATCGCGGGCAAAGACGAAGCCAAAGCTGACCCCGCCTTCCTTACCCACGGTCGCATGGTGCAATTTGTGCGCCTGAACCAATCGCTTGGCATAGCCGCGCTTTGGCACGTATCGGAAAAACCTTTGGTGCACGATGCCATCATGGATGAAGGTATAGACAAGGCCATAGGCAAGAATGCCTAGACCGACGGCGGTGCCGTATTCCCAAGCATTCGCGCCCATGACCAGCGGGCTGCCGATGGCAAACATCGAAATGCTCATGGCCGCACCGACAACGCCGTAGAGGTCATTTTTCTCCATCGTGCCGGTGTGCGGCTCATGATGGTCGCGATGCCAGCCCCAGCCCCAACCATGCATGATATATTTATGGCTGCTCCACGCGACAAATTCCATGGCGAGGAAGGTGGCGATAATGATGAGAAAGTGAGTCATGGTCATAACCGCTATTTAGGCATTCGGATGGCATTGCGCACCTGAAATCTGCATCGGGTTCAAGCGTTCAGAAAAATATGGCAGGATGCAAGAGAACCATATCAGGTTGAATATGCCTCGCCGACTAAAATTGGAACGTTCATGAACAATTACGACCACTTCAAAGAAGCAAAAATTATTGCCGACTCGTTGGAACGGCAGGGACTAGACGAGTTGGCTTCAATCATCCGGAGCTCGATAGATTATGGATCAACAGGCTCAGAAATTCTTATGCAATTGCAGTTCCATTTGAAACCCATTCAACTTTCGCCTGCCATCGACTTGATCACAAAAAATCAAATAAAGCGCATTATATTTGAGATCGACAAAGCCCTAAATTGTTGAGACTAAGGCCCTGCCTTAGATCAGGACGGGATCGCATGCGAACCCTTGCCACGTAGGTGAGGCCATCCGCGCTCAATCGATAAACTTGTCCAGATCCTGAAGCCCCGACATACGCTCGATAAAGGGTTCATCCTTTTTCCAGCCGGCGACGAAATTCGGCTTGTCCTTGCGGTCCATGGTCACCACGGGCAACCCGCCCATGCGCGCGCCGAATAGGTGGAATTCGGTCGGCGTGTCGGTGGTGAAGTTGGAAATGGCTATCGCGGGCGGTTTCTTCCCATCCGGTCCAACGGCGGGCAAAGCAATGCAGCTTTTGGTGCTCTGAAACGCCTCCGCCACCGCCCCATCGCGCACCACGGCACGGTAATGCAGGCCGAACGGGACGATGCCCGTCTGCGTCTGCGGTGTCATGTGATAGACCAAAATCTGCCCCGAAACCGCCGGGTCAGGCATGATGACGCGGTTCAAATTGTCCCGCGAACATTTTTTCAAAGCCCCACCATCGACCGCGTCCGCCGCCTGAACCAAGGCCAATTGCTCCGCCGACCAGGCGTAGCTTTGCGTAGTCAGCCATTGGGCATCGACAACTTTGTCGCCCTTGCCTGTCCAAATGGCGGAAAAAACCGCCGTCGGATTGTCGGTGGCCGTCGCGGCGGGGGCGTAATAGACGACCAGCCAGCCTTTCGCATCCGGCGTCACCACCCACCCGCGCACGGCGGCCATCGCGTCCTTTTCCGCTTGGCCAGCGCGCTTTAGTTTTTCGAGCAGCACATCGGTGGAATGCCATGCCGCCTGATCATAGGTCCATAGCAATTGGCCACGCGACTTGGCGGCGGCGATGGGGTCCATATCTGCCGCAGGCTGAACGGCTGCTTCGGCCTGCGCCATCAATCGAGCCTGATCCGTCAAGGGCGTCATCACCAACGCAGCCGCCAATCCCAAATATCCAACGCGCATGAATCGCCCCTCCTTGGCCGTAAACGATAAAGAGAGGCTAAACGGTTTGGCGCGCCGTGCAACCGGAAAATATCGGCGGCGCATATTTAGACTTAAAGCCCGAAATCATCCACGATCAACGCATAGCTGCCCGTCAGCACAAGGATGAAATCCGCAGCGCCATCGCCGTTGGTGTCGCCGGTGACATGGGTGTCGGTGCCGACCACTTCATAGCGCAACTCTCCCGCCACGCCAGTGAAGGCCCCTGCACCGATGAACGTGAACGCATCATCCGCGCCTCCCGCAATGGCATCGACCAGGGACAGGTCAATGGTGTCGCCATCCACCTGACTAAAATCAAAGATGGTGTCAGCATTCACCGCCTGCACATTCGGCATTTCACCGTCGTCGAAGACAAATGTGTCCGCGCCAAGGCCGCCTGTATAATGGTCCCGCTCGGTGCCGCCGCGCAAGACATCGTCGCCATCGCCGCCGTTCAGCACGTCAAAGCCGCTGCCGCCGGTAATCACATCATTACCTGCATCACCGTTCAACGTATCGCGCTGATTACCGCCCGAGATTGTGTCGTCTCCATCGCCGCCGTTGACGGTGTCATCGCCGCTGTTGCCGATGATGGAATCATTACCAATACCGCCGGTAATGGTGTCGCGCCCTGCACCGCCATCGATGGTGTCCGCGCCGTCGCCGCCAAGGATAATATCATTGCCGGTGAGGCCCAGCAGCACGTCGTCCCCGCCGCGTCCCTCAATCGTGTTGCTGGCATCGCTGCCCGTGATTGCATTGGCGAACTCATTGCCAATACCGGTTAGCGCGGTTGAGCCTTGCATGATCATCGCCTCAATCTCATACCCTGCGGTCAGAGTGAAGCTGCGAGTAGTGTAGACGGTGTCATAACCTTGGCCGACGCTTTCGATGACAACATCGCTGCTGTTGTCAACGCGGTAGACATCATTGCCCGCGCCGCCCGCCATAGTGTCGATGCCGGTGCCGCCGTTTAGGTTATCGCTCCCTGCGCCGCCGGTCAGGCTGTCGTTACCGATATCGCCGAGCAATTGGTCATCGCCATCGCCGCCATTCAAGCTATCGGCACCGGCTTGCCCATTTAATGTGTCATTGCCCGTATCGCCAGTCAGCGCATCCGCGCCGCCGCCGCCGGTGATATTATCATCGCCCGCCTGCCCATTCAGGCCATCGGCGACTTCGCTGCCCAAAATGCGGTCGTTGCCTGCGCCTGCATTAACGCTGTTATTCGCCGTGCTGCCCAGGCCAAGGGTGATGCGGTCGTCGAAGGCCGTGCCGGTGATAAACACCCGCTCCACCCCGCGCACGGTGCCGCCGCCGACGGTGCTAACCCCGCCGTTGAAATTACCGGTGAAGTTGACGATAACGCCGCTGCCGACGCTGCTCCAATCCATCGTCAAGTCATCTGTCCCCGCGCCACCATCGACGCTATCGACGAAATCATTGACGGTCAGGTTATCGTTGCCATCGCCACCATTGAGGGTGTCGGTGCCGGCTTGGCCCGCCAAATTGTCATTGCCCGCCTCTCCGTTCAAAATGTCATTGCCGCTACCACCAAAGATTTGGTCATTTTCGGTGCCGCCGTTGATGATATCGTTGCCATCCTCCCCGACCAGATAGTCGGTGCCAGCTTCTCCATTTAGGATATCGTCGCCCGCGTTTCCGTATAGGGCATCGCTCGCCGCGCCGCCAAAGGCGGTGTCGTTGCCGATGCCAAGGGAGATGGTATCGCTGCCGGTGCCACCGACAACAGTATCATCGCCCGCACCTGCGTTTACGCTTGTGGCCGTGAGATGCGAGGTTCCGATAGTGAGCACGTCATTATGGCCAGTCAACGTCGCACTGCTCATCCGTTCAAAGCCAGCGATGCTGCCGCTTCCAGTTATGATCGTTGCGCCGCCCCATAGGGTGGAGAGGTCCAATGTCACCCCGCTGGCCATGCTGGTCAGGTTCAAATTTAGGATGTCGGTGCCTGCGCCGCCATCGGCGGTGTCGAGTAAGTCCTCGATCAACACGGTATCATCGCCATCCCCGCCATCGACATCATCCACGCCTGCGCCGCCGGTGAGTGTGTCATTGCCGACATCGCCGGTAAGACTATCGTCCCCCGCGCCACCATTTACGGTGTCATTGCCAATGCCACCGTCGATTTCATCATTGCCCGCATCGCCGTTGAGGTTGTCATTGCCGTCATCGCCATTGATAACATCATCGTTGTTGCCGCCGAAGACTGTGTCATTATCCAATCCGCCGTTGATGGTGTCGTTGCCATCTTCACCGACCAGATAATCTCCGCCCGCATCGCCGTTCAGGACATCATCTCCGACTTGGCCATAAATCGCATCGCCGCCCGCGCCGCCGCTGGCCACATCCGCGCCATTGCCCAGCACAATGGTGTCCCCGCCGCCGCCGCCCACCACAGTATCGTCGCCTGCGCCTGCCGTCACATTGACCGCGACAAGGTTGCCTGCGCCTATGATGAGGCTGTCATTATGGGCGGTTAAGGTTGCCGACGTCATCCGTTCAAAGCCGGTGACGCTGCCCCCTCCGCCGGTCAGGAAAGTCCCGCCGCCCCAAACCGTGGACAGGTCCAGAGTAATGCCGCTGCCCAATCCAGTGAAGTTGACGTTTAATGTGTCGGACCCAATGCCGCCAGCGGCAGTGTCGAGCAAATCGTTGATGGTAACAATATCATCACCATCACCGCCATCGACATCATCCGCGCCCTCGCCGCCGGTGATGGTGTCGTTGCCCCCGGCACCGACCAAAATGTCGTCGCCGACGCCGCCCGACATCGTGTCATTGCCTAAGCCACCGTCGATTTCATCATTGCCCGCATCGCCGTTTAGATTGTCATTGCCATCGCCGCCATTGATGACATCATCATTATCGCCGCCAAAGACGGTGTCATTATCCAATCCGCCGTTGATGGTGTCGTTGCCATCTTCCCCGACAAGATAATCCGAGCCCGCATCGCCGTTCAGGACATCATCGCCGACTTGGCCATATAGTGCATCGCTGCCCGCGCCGCCGCTCGCCGTATCTGCGCCATCAGCCAATACAATGGTATCGCTGCCATCGCCGCCGACGACACTATCATCCCCCGCCCCCGCGCTAATGGAAATGCCCGTCGCATGGCCAGGCCCGACGATGAAGGTGTCATTGTGCGCCGTCAAAGTCGCGCTGCCCACGCGTTCCAGACCCGTTAGAGTGCCGCTGCCCGCCACGACCGTCCCGCCGGTCCATAAAGCGGTCAGGTCCAAATTGACGCCGCTCGCCAAAGTGTTCAGCGTGAAAATTACGCTATCCGTCCCAATGCCACCATCGACGGTATCAAGCAGGTCGAATAGGTTGACACTGTCGTCACCATCACCGCCATTGGCGATGTCCGCGCCCGCGCCGCCAATCAACTGATCATTGCCAAGGCCGCCGTTCAGCGTATCGTCGCCGGCATCCCCTTGCAAAGAATCAACGCCATCATCCCCGTTCAACGTGTCGTTGCCGTCGCCGCCGGACATGGTATCGTTTTCAGTGCCACCATTCATGGTGTCATTGCCCGCTTCACCACTTAAAAAATCCGCACCTGCATCGCCGCTCAACATATCGGCACCGGACCCGCCATAGACCGCGTCATTGCCGCCGCCCGCCGTGATGATGTCATCGCCGCCCAGCCCGCTGATCGAATCGCCGTCAACGGTGCCATTCAGCACATCGTTGCCCGCAGTTCCCGTGATATTCGCCATTGCTTTTGCCTTCCGCATGTGGTGATTGACGGCCAGTTCGCTGGCTCATTCGCATGTCGGACCCGATTACGCGGGCGACTATAAGGCGGCTAAATTGCGTGCAATTGGACAAAAGCGACATTATCCGTCCGGCGCTTGGCATCCGTCGCCATTTTGTGTAGGCGCGTCGCATTATGGCAAAAACACTCTACGAAAAGATCTGGGACGCGCACGTGGTTGAGCGGCGTGAGGATGGCACGTGCTTGGTCTATATCGACCGGCATCTGGTCCATGAAGTCACCAGTCCGCAGGCGTTTGAGGCACTGCGTCTGGCGGGGCGGGGCGTGCGGCGGCCTGACCTGACTTTGGCCGTGCCCGACCATAATTTGCCCACGACCGCGCGGGGTGCAGCCGATGGCAGCCGCCTGCCCATCGCCGACCCCGAAAGCGCTGCGCAATTGGCGGCGCTGGAGACCAACGCGCCATTTTTCGGCATTCAATATATCGGTGCGACTGACCGCAATCAGGGGATCGTGCACGTCGTGGGACCAGAGCAAGGCTTTACCCTGCCCGGCGTTACCCTTGTGTGCGGCGACAGCCACACGGCGGCGCATGGCGCATTGGGCGCGCTCGCATTCGGCATCGGCACGTCTGAGGTTGAGCATGTGCTGGCCACGCAAACTTTGCTGCTGACCCCATCCAAAACGATGGAGGTCCGCGTGGAGGGTGTGTTGGGCGCGGGCGTCACGCCAAAGGACGTCATCCTGCACATCATCGGCCAAATCGGCACGGCGGGCGGGACCGGCCATGTGATTGAATTCACCGGCAATGTCTTTCGCGAAATGAGCATCGAGGGCCGCTTGACTGTGTCCAATATGGCCATTGAGGGCGGCGCGCGCGCGGGCCTGATTGCGCCAGATGAGGCGACGTTTGCCTATGTAAAGGGCCGCCCGATGGCCCCCAAAGGCGCGGTATGGGATGCGGCGTTGGCCTATTGGCAGACGCTGCACACCGACGATGGCGCGGTGTTTGACAAAACCGTCATCATCGCCGCCGAAGACATTGCCCCCTGCGTCACATGGGGCACCTCGCCCGAGGACGTGCTGCCCATCACCGGCGTCGTGCCGTCGCCCGACAGCTTTGCCGACCCAAGCAAGCAAGAGGCCGCGCAAAAATCATTGGATTATATGGGCCTCACCCCCGGCACGCGTATGGAAGATGTGACGGTTCAAAACGTATTCATCGGGTCATGCACCAACAGCCGTATCGAGGACCTCCGCGCCGCCGCCGCTGTGCTGAAAGGGCGGAAAAAGGCCGACAGCGTGACATGGGCGATCGTCGTGCCGGGGTCTGGTTTGGTGAAGGCGCAAGCGGAGGCCGA
>JBGSSR010000116.1:0-6296 GCA_041736905.1 Sphingomonadaceae bacterium
CCAGCCGTTGCGGCGCGTTCAAGTGCGCGAGGTAAGGGGGAACGGAAGGGGCAGGCGCGGCGGGGTCAGTCATCCGCGAACGATTAGGGAACATTTGGGGGGAAGGCAAGGGGGTGGGGAGGGTAAACTGTCACCGAAATAAAATTGCCAAACGGCATAAGTTGCCGCTGGATTTAGGTTGCGGAGCATACACTGTCAGTTTGCGGTGCTGACAATCCGTCGTGGCGCAGGAAGGAGCGCCTTGTCGATCTTTGCGGCAACACCGACGCTCCGCCCTGCAAGGTTCGGCACGCTATAACGCATCGCGCTGCCGAGTACCTGTGCCGCTTGGGAAAGTGTAAGGTCATAGTCCTGCTGCAACCACTGGATCATGCCCGTACTCGCCGCCTTGAGCGCATCGTCCAGCGAACCTGCCTGCCCCAAAACCATGATTTGCGTAGGAGATTCAACCCGCGGCATGTTGATCGCATTTCCCTTGATCAATTCGACGGTGAATGTCACCTCCATCGACGTTTCGAGCGCATATTGCGATGTTTCGCCATCTCCTTGGAGAGCGTGCGCGTCTCCAAGATACAGCAGTGCGCCGGGTTGCTGCACAGGCAAGTAGACAATATTGCCTTCCACGACTTCATTGAAGTCCATATTTCCACCGAAGCGACCCGTGTCTCCTGTCGAAACAGGAGGCAAACCAAAGCCCGGAGCGACAGCGAGCCCGCCGAGCATCGGTCTGACTGGTACGGAGTATCCACTCAGCGCTCCCGTGGCGCCAATCGGACTGGCACGCCCTGCCACACGGTCCAGCTTCCATCGGACCGGTTTGCCAAGTTCGGTTGCCTCGGGAACGAGGCTGTTCCCGAGGGCTCGCCCAACGATTTCGTCGAGACTGTCGGCATAGTCGCGGTTCAGTTTAACCTGCCTAAGCTTCACGACGAGGGTGTCACCAGCCTCAGCACCTGCGACAAAAAATGGCCCGGTCTGCGGATTGCCAAATAGAGCACGCGTGATGCCCAGTTCATCGACGCCACCGGAATCGATCGTCGTCGTGTGCACGCTATCGCCTGGCCAAATCGTAAGAACGGGAGGGCGGTCCGCATTAAAGGTGTTGGAATAATCGATAGGCCGAAATTCCCAGGTTCGGGCTCCGCCTGCAGGGCGTTCGGGCAAGCGCCACGCGGTGACGCGGTGCGATGCGCGCGCCTTCGGGTCATTGGTATCTGGTGCGTCTACATTGCCAGTCAAACGATCACCCTTGACCACAGCCGAATACCGAAACTGACGACCATCAAGGTCGGTCACATTGAAGGTGATCCGGTTTGACTTTACTTCGCCGGTGACGGGGTCTCCATCCAGATCACCCGAAATCTTCGCCTTATCGCGGTCAAATGTTAGCGTAGAGAAAGCCGGATTTCCCCATAGATCAGTTCGAACAATCCATGTTTCGTTTGCCTGTAGAGGAACAGCGGTGAGCAATCCTAAAGCCACGAATGTAAAAGCGCTAAGCCGCATTTTGACCTCCCTTTTGTCAGGACTCAAAAATTCACTCACCAGCTTGAAATGTCAATGAAGAAAAAGTCGGCTTTGCTGTCGCTCGTTGCGCTTCCCCAACGCCCTATTTGTTGGCATTACAGAGACAGTTTACTCAATGCCAATTACCGCCCCCCCTCAACAATACTCTGCCAACGCCCTATCCACCCATGTCCGATACTCATCGGACAGGCCCAGCATCGACCGCGTGATGTCCCCCTGCTCGCCGGTGGGGTAAAAATTCTCCGCATCGACCGCGATGATGGAGTAATAATAGGCGTTGTCACGGGCGAGGTTTAATTCTTTGCAGTTGGTTTTATTGTCACCCTTCTTATGCGCCTTTTCTGCCTTTTTCATGTGCAGGGTGACTTGTTTTCCGAAGTATTCGCTACGTTCGAGATACCATGAAAACTCTTGCTTCACGCCTGTCGTTTGCGCGTGTGCGGCGGGGGTCAGGGCGATGGGGGCCATCGCGCCACTTATCGCCATAAGCAGCAACATGACGGTTCCGGTGCGCTGGGTCAGGCGGGTGAGGGTGTTGGGCATGGTTCGGGGCCTATTCTATGATAGATATTGGGAGAATGGGCGCGCAACGCGGCGCCGGAACAGCATCGGCGCATCCTATCACCGCATTCCTCGCCGTCAATTGGTCCGTTTGTCGGAGGATTATCCGACCTTCGCCGCCCGCGCCCCTGGCACCCACGCCTCCGTAAAGCTCCCCGCATCCACCGGCCGGCCGATGTGCCACCCTTGCGCCACGTCGCATCCGAAGTCGGACAATAACGCCAAGGTCGCGCCGTCCTCTACGCCCTCGGCCACGACTTTCAGGTCCATGTCGTGCGCCAGATTGACGGTGGAGCCGACCATCACGAGGTCCAATTCATTGGTCAGCATGGACTTGATAAAGCTTTGGTCGATCTTGATTTCATGTGCGCTGAAATTGCGCAGGTACGATAGGCTGGATTGGCCGGTGCCATAGTCATCGATGGAAATGCGCACGCCTGCGTCCCGAATTTGGCGGGTGATGATGGCGGCTTCGTCCAGATTATCGAGGCTGGCGGTTTCGGTGATTTCGAAGGTGACTTGGCTGTTCGGCGCGGGGCTGTCGTTCACGGTTTGCATACATTGCGCCATGAAATCGCGGTCGAGCAATAGGGCGGCGGAGATGTTGATCGAGCAATTGATTGCCTTGCCCATCCCATTCCACGCGTGAATATCGGCCAAACACTGCCGCACGATATGCAGCGTCAGGTCGGTCATCCGCCCGTCGGCCTCCAACACCGGAATGAAACGGTCGGCGCGGATCGCGCCCAATTTGGGGTGGTTCCACCGGACCAGCGCCTCCGCGCTGTTGATGTCGCCCGTCGCAATGTCCAATTTGGGTTGGTAGGCGACCCAAATCTCCCCGCGCGCAATCGCGGCGTCGATGTCGGACAATATGGTGAGTTTCTCACGTGCGATGTCGTTCATATTGTCGCTGAACGGAACCCAGCGATAGCCGTGCATTGCGGCGCTGTGCGCGGCAATCGACGCTTTGCCTAGCATTTCCAGCATAGAGGCCGATGGTCCCTTTATCGTGCCGCAGTGGACTTGCAATTTCAACGTCCGGTCGCCGCCTTCAACGGGGTGCAGCATGAAGGAGGACGCGGTTTCGAAATGGTCCTGCAACCGGTCCTCATAAGCGGGATCGACGAACCATGCGATTTGGTCGGTGCCGGTGCGATAGACTTGCCCGTCGAGGGCGAGCATGCCCAGCCGTTTGGCGACCGATTGGATGATGGCGACCACGTCGTCCTGACTGCTGACCGCGACGACATCGGCGAAGTTGCCGATTTGCGCGACGGCAAGGCGCACGTCCTGCCTTTTTGGCGCAGCCTTCAACATCGCGGGGCCATTGGGCAACGCGCTTTGCGCATCGGTGGCGCGTTCGCGGCGTAGCGTTTGCAGCGTGCCGACGATGGCATCAATGGTGATATAGGCGACCAAAAGCCCGATGGCGGGGCCGACCTCCATAGTTGCAAAGCCGGATTTATAGGCGGCGAATTTGCTGGTGACGATCATCACAACGGTGGTCAACAACGCCACGCGCATTAGGTGCCGCCCGCCGGGGCGGTTCCGCCCGACACGGTGCTGCATCATGATGAACAACAGCACGGCAAGGAACGGCAGTGCCTTATCCACAACGCCCATATCCATGCCATTGGTCAAAGTCTCCGCCGCCATCGCGTGGATGACCACGCCGGGGATGACGCCATGGTTCGGGGTGGCATAGCGATCGCCCAGCTCAATCGCAGTCGCGCCGATGATGATGGTTTTGCCCTCCACCGACGCTCGCTCAACAGTGCCCGACAGGACGTCATAGGCGCTCAACCGTGGGATTGTTTTGGGGTCGATGGCCTGGTCAATGGCAAAGCTGGTCCCGATTTCGCCATCGGTTCCCGTGATGAGCGCGGCAAGGGAGGGCCGCACCACATCGGCGGTAACCTCGCCATAGCCATAGTCCGAAATCTGCCCCGTAGTATTGGGCGTTACATTGACCGATGCCAACATCGCGTTGTCGGTCAATTCGGGCAGGGGCAGGTTTTCGGTGTATTCGGTGCCGCCATCCTGGCTCATTTGTTTGAACGTGGCGAGAATGATGGCGCTTTGCGAGCGATTGAGGGCGGCTGCCAATGCCGCGTCGGATTCGGGGTTTGACTGCGCCGAGAAATCAATATCAAACGCGATCTGGTCCGCGCCCTTGGCGGAGAGTTCGTCGATGATGGTTGCGTGGATTTCCCGTTTCCATGGCCATTCCCCGATGTTATTCAGCGAGCGCGAGTCCATCTCCACAATCACCACATCGCTCGACGCCGCGCGCGGGTTCAGCTTAACGATGGCCGATTGCAGCGATTGGTCAAGCGTCGCAGGGATGCCCGCTAACGCGATTCCGGCATAGGCGATTACCGCTAACACAGGCGCCGACCATCCGGTCAACCAGCGTTGCACAACATGGGGCACGGAAAGGGACTTTGGCAATCGGGCACCTAAGACGTAAAGGATAGGGATACCGGTGATAGCACCCCTATCCTAAATTGGTCTTAACCACCGCCGTCGGTAGTTGTTGTGCCGCCGCCATTGCCTGAGTTACCATTGCCGCCGGAGTTACCGCCGCCGTTGCCGCCACCAGTTGAAATGCCGATGCCGATTTCGTCATCGTCCGCGCCGCCAACGCCAAAGCCGATGTCGATCGTGTTACCGCCGCCAATGGGGATAGAAATCCCGCCCCAGCCAGAGCCGCTGCCCGAATTGCCGTTGCCTGAGCCGCTGCTGCCCGAACCGCTATTGCCGGATCCGTTGCCCGCATTGCCTGTGGTGTCGGGAGCGGTCGTGCCTGCGCCGCTGCTGTCGTCGGTGTCCTCGTCGTCTTCGCCGATGCCAAGGTCCACTTCAACCTCGACACCCGCTCCAACATCGCCGCCGACACCGACGTCCACCGAGGCACCGCCGCCGTTGCCGCCGGAATTGCCATTGCCGTTGCCATTGCCGCCGGAGTTGCCGGGGCCAAGGTCGACTTCGACTTCTACGACGGCGTCATCGATGTCATCTTCGACCACAACGTCATCGGCGTTGCCGTTGCCATTGCCGTTGCCATTTCCGCCGGAGTTGCCGGGGCCAAGGTCGACTTCGACTTCTACGACAGCGTCATCGGTGTCATCTTCGACCACAGCGTCGTCGGAGTTGCCATTGCCATTGCCGTTGCCGCCGGAATTGCCATTGCCGCCGGAGTTGCCGTTGCCGCCGGAGTTGCCGTTGCCAGCATCCACGCCGACGGTCGTGTCTTCGGGGATGACAACTTCGACAACAGGGTCTTCGGTGGCGGTGCCGCCATTGCCGTTGCCGTTGCCATTGCCGCCGGAATTTCCGGGGCCTTGGTCTTCATCAGCCTCGGGCAAAGCAGCCGCGTCTTCGACGGCATCGACGGCGGTGCGTTCGTCGGCTGAGCCGCTCGAAGCGTCTTCGTCCGTGCCCGTTCCGCCGCTCAGCGCGTCTGTGTCTTCCTCAACGACCGCCTCTTGGCCGCCATCGTCATCCGTGGCATCATCATCCGTCGCGTCTTCATCAACGCCCGAACCGCTGCTGCCCAAATTACCGCTGCCCGAATTTCCGGTGTCCACGCCAATGTTGCCATCGCCATCGTCGTCATCGTCGGTGGAGCCAGAGTTGCCATTGCCACTTCCGTCGCCATTGTCGGCGCCGGAACTGTCGTCGTCGTCGGAGTTTCCAACGCCAACGTCAACGTCTCCGTTGCCTGCGCTGTCATCGGAATCGTCGGAATTGCCATTGCCGCTACCCGCGGAGTCATCATCAGAACCGCCGCTGCCGGGGTTACCGTTACCCGCGCTGTCATCCGAATCATCTTCTTCCTCATCATCGGGGCCGCTGCCGCCCGAATTGCCGGCACCACCCGACATGCCGCCATTTCCGTTGCCGCCGCCGGTCATCATCATGCCGGACATCATCGTGTCCATGGTGGAGGTCATGGCGACGTCCATATTGGTTGATGTGCCCATTGCGCCATCGGTCGGGCCACTCATCGTGCCGCCCATCGCCATGCTCATGTCGCTTTCCATCACCGCGGTCATGCCCATATCGACCATCGCCGGCACGGATGCCTCGGTGTTGGACGACGCCGCGGGCTGCATAGCGTCATTGGCCGGTGCGTCCGCCATGGGTTCCGGCGCAGCAGATGGGGTGGGCGCGGGGCTTTCCGCTGCTGGTGCCGCTGGAGC